>CAZUET010000039.1:0-14527 GCA_964619685.1 uncultured Christensenellaceae bacterium | reverse complement strand
TCATTCATTTCATATACATCATAAACGGGATCGTAATAGGTTATACTGAATTCGTCTATACCGAATGAAAAGCCTAACTCAACTATATTACCATCGCTATCTTCAAGATAGCTATAAGCTTTGGTATCATCTATAGGCACTGCAACGGTAAGCGATTTACCTATAGTAACATACAATAAACAACCTATAAGGAATAGAATAAATCCAAAGTGAAGAAGATAGTTGCCTATCCTTTTTATTCTGAATTTTTGCCCGAATGCGGCTATTATTAATAAAACAACAAATATTGCCAAGAGTACTGCCATTACGATATTCGCACCCGTAAAGTCTACAGGCCATGTCCAACCGAATAGCTGCATAATTGACATTACCAAAAATGGTATCAATATGACTGCAAAAGCAATCATTAGGGGTTTCATGAACTTCATATTAACCTCTTTGATCGTTTGTTTTTATCCCCATTCGAGGACATCCCAAAAGGGATGCCCTCTCTAATCAGGGGAAAACCTTAACTAACTATTTTTGTTAGATAAGCTTATTATTAGTTGTAGTAAACAACGAAATCGGAAAGTTCGAGATCGATGTTTTCAAATGTAAAGCGAATGGCTGTCTTAGAGCTATACCATCTTGTCCAGTCACAAGTCTTAGATGCAATAACTGAACCGTCTGCAGCATATACAGAGAAGGTTGCAAAGATCTTACCCTCGGCGTCATGATATACCTTAAGACCGAACTTAGTAGCTTGACTAAAGATATAATCATAAACATCGTCTTCTGCATCAGTGTTATTGATATCATACCATTCTTGGCCATCAAAACCGAGTTGACCTCTGTCACCTCTGCCTTCTCTTTGATAACCGAATACAGCTTTAAGATCCTCACCGAAAAGATTGATACACATTACTCGATAATCACCACCAGGATTTCCAAGATACTTAGCATTGAATATCAACTCAAAGTCATTAGAACTAACTTCTTCAATTACAAGTTGTTCCTTTGCGCCCCAGCCTGCACCGTTATCAACGGTTACAACGCCATAATCATAATCAATGGTTACTTCACTGTTATTGGACTTAAGACCAATTTCAACAGAACAATTAAAATCTTGATATTGATATACATAGGATTGATCGCCTACATTAAAGGAAAGCTTAATCTCTGTATAAACACCGTCTTCAAGACTCATAATCTTCCCATTGGACTCATGAACATCAGCACCATTAAGCCTATAAGACCACTTAACATTAGTTGCGTCTACGCCTTCAGCAAAGACAGCTTCTAATTCGCTTACGCCCTTAAGGAAGGTATAACCCTTATCAAGGTGTTCAACAGATACTGCAACCTCTCTTTCAACAAGAGCTGCTGCTGCATCAACGATTGCCTTAGCTGCTGCTTCGTAATCTACAGATGCTTGGTTATTGCTCATAAGTGCCCAGCCTGCATTATAAGCAGCTACAAATGCTTGACCGTTTACATAGTTAGAAGCAACTACATCTTGATACTTAACAAGTGCAGCGGAGAGAGATGCTCTCGAATTAACAACACCTGCAATATAATCATCTGTTGCATCAAAGAGTTCATAACGGATATTCTTACCGGTAATAGCTACATTTTCAACATTGATACCAACGATGAAACCACCGCCCATATCACCTGCCCATTCATTACGGTTAAAGTCGATCCATTCGCCATTTTTAGAATCATATAACGAATAAACTAATTGAAGTTTTCTTCCACTATTTCTGTAGCAGGTAAGCTTAACTGTAAAGGTCTCGCCTTGTTTAAGCTGATCTGCAACTGCAGCCATCTTAGCGCTAACTTCTTCAAATCCGCCGTCACTTGACTGTTTCTTACCTGTGCCATCCCAATTAGATTCAAGTCTTACAGGATTCTCATGGAGACAGATACAGCCGTATCCTACATATGCCCAGTCACCACCCCAGCTTGGGCTAAGTGTATCGGCATTGAGAAGGTGGATAGTTGCAACTGTTGCGCCACCGCTTGTGCCATTATAAGTAAGATCCATAGTGATGGAGAAGGAGCCATTAAATACAAGGTCATCAAATAGGATATTTCTACCTTCCCAATCAGCCCAGCCAATACCTTGGTTGGTTGAGAAAGAGCCATCCTCTTTTATGGAAACTCTGTCACCTAAAGGAGTTTTAACATCAGCCTTAATAAACGAAACGTTCTCAAGACCAAAGGTAACCTTTTCATCTTCATACCCTTCGCCCTTCTTTTGGAGTACTACGCTTATAGAATAAGACTTTCCGCTTTCGGGTTTAAGGATATAAGAAACATCATCACCGACTATTTCACCGTTTACAGACCAAACAATTTCAATATCCTTAGTTTTAGAGGATACGCTTAGGCTATATTCAGGATTCATCGAGGTAATATAATCGATACCGTTTACAAGACCGGCCCAGTTGATCTCAGAAAGACCAATTTTATAATCAGCGGATTTAAGAGCTTCGTTGAGAGCTGCAGTATATACGCTGTTTGCGGCATATTCGTCACTACCGTTAAGGGTATTGATAACTGTAGCAATTGCATCAAAGTTATAGAGATCGGCTTTATTAAGTGTCAAGCCTGTGATGCTATAAGAGATGCTATCGTCAGTAACAACTGCCTTGGTTACTTCTACATAGTTTTCAGGTTTAAGTTCTAATAGTGCAGCACCAAGCTCAGCAATAGCTTTATTGATAGCCGATTGATCTGCATCAGCGTTAGCGAGAACTTCTTTAGCAGCATCGATCTTTTCGTCAAGTGCATTTATAACGTTTTCAATATAGTCAGTCTTAACGATATTTTTGGTAGAATCGACAAGAGCACGAAGCTCACCCTTACTATTAACACTTGCAGAAGCATTCAAACGAATATTTTCAACTACAAAGTGAGCATTTTCAGATTGGATACCTAATACAACAGGTCCTACATAATCGGAGGAAACACGATTTCCGTTGTCTTGAGTACCGTCATTGGTTACTACACGCTCACCGTTAGCATTTACATAATATGCGGTGATATATGCTCTACCGTCAATAATCTCACGAGAAACGATATATGAAGATTTAACATCGATGCTTGTTGCACCTTCAGATAAATCTCTATATGCTTTTTGCTCAAGACAAGAAACCTCAAGCTTATTATTTTGAGAGGTGATAGCTACCCAGTCGTTGTTAACATCGCCATTTGCCTTGAGAAGGAAGAGTGCGAATACATTAACGCCGTTCTGATTTTTGAATGTAAGATCAAAAGATACTGTGAAGTTACCGGAAAGTGTAATATCACTTGTGGTTACTTTCTTACCTTTAAGGTCATCCCAACCATAAGATTCGGTGATATTGATAACATTATTATCAATAGAAGCACCAGCCTTGTTGGATGTCCAGTCTGCATTGACAAATACTACACTGTATTCTTTTTCAGTAGAATACTCACCCTTTGTAGCTACACAGCTAATAGTGTATGCACCGAATTTATCGGGAGTAAATTTATATTCAGCTTCGTTAGAAACCTCATTACCATTTACAGACCATACAATTGACGCACCCTCGCTCGAGGTTGCCTTCATTGAATATGAAGGAAGTGTGCTAACGAGATATTGAACATCGTTTTCAGGAGCACCTGAGATATCAAGGGTTACCTTAGAGATAAGCTTATTGATGATAGCTTGTGCCTTAGGAGCATAAACAGAATTGAGCTTTATAGACTCATCAGCATTAAGAACTTCGAGTTCAGCAATAATATCACTCATATTTTCGAAGTTAGCAGAAAGATAATTCTTACCGCCAAAACTGATATTACCGTCTTCAACTACTGCCTTAGCAATGTCTGCAACAACAAGTTCGCTTGTTGCCTTAACAACTGCAGCTTGAACAGCATTAATCTCACTTTGATTGGATGCAGCCGAAGCAGATGCCTTAGCATCAACAAGAGCCTTCCAACTGTCTACTGTATAGTCACCCTCAACAAGTGCATTGGTAGCAGAAAGAGCCTTATTCAAGCCGGTCTTACTAATGATTTGATCATTGATACCTACTGCAAGATTGGAAACAATGAAGTGTGCATTTTCAGCTTGGATACCGATTTGAACGGTTCCCTTAGAAGCATCGTCATCTCTATAAAGATTATTTGCATCATGCTCCATGATAACCTTACCGCTATCGTCAAGAATGTATGCATATAAATATGCCTTGCCATCCTTTAAGGTACGAGTCATTTTAACATGGATGACCTTATTAAGATCTGCTGTGCCTACAGGCATATCATAACGAGGCTTAGTATCGTCACTTGCACCGCCTGTAGCGACCTCAAGCTTATTACTGTGTTGAAGAACTGCTACCCAGAAATCGTTACGCTCACCATTATCCTTATTGAGGAAAAGAGCCATAACACCAACATCTTCATGAGTTAAGAATTCAACATCAAAGTAAACTGTAAACTCACCGGAGAGTCTGAGATCGGGAAGTGTAACCTTCTTACCTTCTTCCTCGCCCCAACTAAGATTAGCATTAACGTTTATCTTATTATCACTAACAGTAACTCTATCGTTTTCAACATAGTTTGTATTTACAAAGTAATCGGATTCAATGAATGCAACTGTCAAGGATCTAACATTTACATTATCACCCTTTGCAACTGTACATTGAATTTCATACTCTTTATATTCACTTGGAGTGAAATTATAGGTTGCGTCGGTAGAAACCTCAGAGCCGTCAACCTTCCAAGAGTATGTAACACCATCCTCAGATTCTGCAACAAGATCATAAGAAACAAGAGATTCTACGATCATCATTGTATCATCCTTTAGGTCAGACTTGATTGAAAGCTTAACCTTTGCGGAAAGTTTATCAATGATAACTTTGATTGCTGGATTATACTCAGATTTAAGATCGATATCAGCATCAGCATTCAATGTCTTAATCTCAGCTACGATATCAGCAAAGTTGTTATAATCAATTGCCGAATAGGTGTTTCCATTCCATTCGAATGAAGCTTCATCCTCTGCAATGCTTGCCTTTACAAGGTTAGATACAAGATCATTAACTGCACCGTCGATAGCTGCCTTTGCTGCGTCAACATCCTCTTGAGAAATACCCGATTGGTTAAGAGCAGCTTTACCTGCATTCAAAGCATCCTCGAGCTTTTTCCAAGAATCGCTTGTGTAGTCAGATTTAACAAGGGACTTTGTGCCATCGATAGAAGCACTAAGTTCTGTCTTGTTAGCACTTGCAACTGTGAAGATAACCGTTACAGTATCCGATACCTCGGATTTACCCTCTGCTGTTGCAGTAACTGTGATGGTATATGTTCCTGCTTCTGTTGCAGTAAACTTTTGGGTATCTTCGTCGTAGCTACCGCCACTTACAGAAACCCTAACCGTACCATCAGTGTCATAGGTCAATGTGTAGCTCTGGCCAAGCTCCAATGTCACTTCCTTTGCACTCGTTATGGATAAGCTTGTAGGGTCTAAATCAACGGGTTTATTTACCGTACATGCTGTCAAAGCACCAAGTGTAAATACGAGCATTAAAACCAAAACTAAGGTTAAAATCCTTTTCATCACTATTTTCTCCTTTTTTATAATTATTTTTTACGGATTAATACCGTATAAGATTCTATTTATTTGATATATATTGCTCAATTAAGAGCATCATATCTGCATTTGTAACATGGTCCATCAATACACGATTTCCATATGTATTTCTTCCGTTCGACCAACCGACAATACCTGTAGTCGGAATGAAGCCGTTGCATTCAAAATGAATATAATCGTGTTCGAGGACTGCCTGTACTTCGTCAAGATAACGTGAAGCACTGCTATCTACCTTATATAAATCATAGAAGCCCTTGATCATTATCAAGTTAAACCAGCTATACGTGTTACCGCCATCGCTACCTGGATAAACAACATAACCATTCTTGATGTCGGTGTTACCGAAATACTCTCTACAGCTCTTCGCTGTTGCTCTTGCTTCATCAAGATAGTGCTCCTCTCCCGTTATCATATATAGGTATGCACCGCCACTAATCATAGCACCGCTATTATAACTATACTTTTTATCATCGGTGCTTCCGTTACCGACACTAATACCGCCATGCCAAATATCCTTATCGGGATCGGCATATACCGTTCCTATTAAGTCGATATACAAATCATCATTCTTATCTCTAAGTGTGTTATAGCAAAAATCATATATCGATTTAGCCCAGTTCAAGAATTTTTCTTCACCGGTAACCTGAAACATCATTGCCGATAATTTGACGAACGGAGCATTACTACAAGCGTGACGAGTGGTATACGCTTGACCCCAGTAGATACCGCCAAGGTATGGATCGTTACCAACCTCGTAGATATATTCGGTAAGCTCTCTTGCAATGCTCAAATATTTTTCATCGCCATAGAGTTTATAAGCGTTTACCATCTCTATAGCAGCCCATATCTGGTCGTCAAAAACCGATAACTCGCCTCTTTCTCCAACAACATCCGCCTGTCCTTTGATCTTTCCACGAGGTACAGCATAGACATGGAACGGACGTTTTGAGCCGTTTTCGCCTGCATGGTTATCATCTCTACAGCCCTTATAGTATTCCATAGCTTCTATTACCCTATCTACTATATCCTTATATCCGCCTTTATTTACCTCGGATAAGCGTACAGATAAGGCTAATAGTGAAGTCATAGACCAAAAGTCGGTAATACCGGAGGGCTCGTCGTATGCATTTAAAGTATTATACACGACTAAGCCTTTATCAAAGGTGTCTTTAACATAAAGATTAAAAACGGTTTTTCCCATTGCAGAGCCACGGCTATTGTTCATTAGATGAACCTCCTTAATAAATAGTTATTATCGGGTCGTTATAAAAATCGTGTCTATTTAGCAAGCTTTTCTTTTGCTGCTTGGTATTGAGATAACAGTAAATAGGTTTCGGCATGTGATGTATGGTCAAGAAGATTCTTACAATCACTCTTTACCCAACCATCTTCCCAGCCGGCTAACCAAGATACAGGGATATATCCGTCCATACCGAAGTTATCGTATGCATAGTCAATAGTCTTTTGTACATCGTCAAGATATACAGTTTGAGTATTATCTGCAAGGAATAGATCGTAATAACCGATATACATTACAAGGTTGAACCAAGTTGTCGTTGCGGTAGGATACATAACATAACCTTCCTTGAAATCATGATAACCGAAGTATTCTCTACAACTTTCAGCTGTTGCTTTTGCATGCTCGAGATATTTGGGATCCTTTGTTTCATTGTACATTGCAACACCCGCACTGATCATCGCACCGCTGTTATATGTGTACTTTGTCTTATCAAAGCTATCATTAGCAACAGGTACACCGTTTTCATCGAAAATAGTACCTACTAAATCGTAATAAAGGTTATCGGAAGGATCACGAAGTGTATTATACATAAAGTCATAAACATTGGTTGCCCAAGTCATAAAGTCATCTCTACCGGTTGCGTTATGTAAATCAACGAGAACCTTAACAAAGGGACCGTTACTACAGGAGTGACGAGAGGTATAATCTTGTCCCCAAGTAATACCACCGACATTTTCCATAAATCCTACGAGATATACATACTCTGCAAGTTCAACAGCGGTATCAAGATATTCTTTATCGCCATAAAGCATATATGCATTATAGTATTCACGACAAATCCAGATCTGGTCATCGAATACAGATAAGGTACCTAAAGCGTTTGCCTTAAACTTACCTCTTGTAGAGCGGTTTACTGCAAATACAGTAAAATCACGACCTTCACCGTTAGGACCTACCGTATTATCGTTACGAACACCACGATAGTAGTCAAATGCAGAGAATACTTGTTTCATCTCATCATCGTATTTATTATCGGTCAGCTCATTAAGTCTAAGCAACATACTTACTAAGCCGGTAAAACGCCAGCAGTCAGACCAGTCGGATTCATTCTCGAGTTGAGGAATATTACGATGTGCATATTCGTATTCCTCGTCAAAGAAATCGTCATAAAGCTCGGTTGCCATATATTCACCACGTAATAAGTCACGCTTTGATAGACTATTTACATTGAAGCCTGTACCTTGTTCAAGGTCTCCGGAGCAAGCGGTAAATGCCAACACGCTAAATAACATAATCACTACTAATAATATTGATAAAATCTTTTTCATAATTTGCACCTCTTAATGAACTACCGTGATTATTTTCCGAAGATACCACGGAACCATCTACCAATCGTTTCAAATAAGGTCGTAAACCAAGATTGGAAGGAATAGTAGAAGGACGGATTGTTAGGCTTTTGAGCACCCTTTGCCTCAAGTATCTGATCAAAGGTCTTGCCCTTAATAAAACGGGTAAGCTGAGGAACATTTTCTATAGAATAAATAGTTCCCTCGGAAAAGTCTTGATAATAATAGGTCAAGCCGTCAACTTCCTTTGTTTTTTGATCACCTAAGGGATAACCAAGCTTTTCTGCATTACCAAGTCCTTGTGCAGATTCATCGACAATATTAAGAATTTCGCCGTAAATCATATACACTTTCAAATCATCGGGATTGAGCATAAGCATCATATTGGTTCTGCCCCAAGCATTACCTGTACCCTCACTACCTACGAAGGCTTGTTTAAGATATCTACTATCCCAATATAAGATACCCTCGTGATCGGGGATACCGGGGATAAATCCGTCATCGATAAGATCATAGAACTTATCGTGGAATTTTTGCTGAATATCCAATACGGTCAAATTCTTACCGCCATAGTAAGGACTTGCATCAATTGCAGTTTGGTTTATCTCGGTACGTGTCAACTCTTCAAAATCCATTTCAAGGGATTCAAACTCTTCGGTTTCTTCATTATATCTTACACCTGCACGAACAAGTAAATCGCCATGCTCGGGAAGGAATAACAAGCCTTGAGCAAAAGCCTGAGCTGTTCCCTTCATTCCCTCAAGTGTATACTCAAACGGATCGGAAATAGGTTCCATAAGGCTTCCTGCTTTAGCTTCCTTATAGAAATTGAAAAACTCACCTGAAATCATATATGCTTGATCCTTAAGGAATGAGAATGCTATGGTCGTTACATGAACACGAGGACTCTCAAATCCGTATTCGCTATCACCGTCATAGAAATCAAGCTTGATTACAGAGCTATCCCAAACACTGAGATTGTCGGTAGGAATACCGCAGTTATAGCCCTTATCGCAAAGATTTTTATATTCATCATAAATCTTGCTTATTGCATACTCTGTATCATATGCAATATTTTTATCATATTTAGTATTTAGCTTTGTCCATACGCCTTGAACATCAAAATCAGCACCACGACCGAGAATGAAGGATTGCATATCTACGAAGCTTCTAACTCCGTCCGCATTAATGTTCATTCCGCCTACATCACGCTTATTGGAATAGCGTCCGTCTGCTGTTTTTTCGGCATATACATAGCCATATTGATAGTTTTGACATACAGTCCTACCGTCTGCAAGTGTAATAACCTCGCCGACAGCGTTGCCGTATTCTTCTCTATGTGGGGTCAATGCTTGTATCTCTTGTGCATCATCCTCCGCAAATGCGCTGAATGCGGTAAACGGAACAAGCACAACTGCAAGCACAAGCACCATTATGATTATTTTTCTAAACATACGGTTAATTTTCATAGATTACTCCTTTATTCCTGCGAATGTGACTGTATTTAAGAAATACTTTTGTAGGAACGCAAATATTAGAAGGGACGGTAACATGATTATAATGGATCCTGCCATAATTGCACCGTAATCCGTATCGTAAATTTGCTGATATCTGCCTAAAATAAGCGAAAGCATGGAAACATCTCCAACAGATAGTACAACGCTTGGCCATAGGTATGAATTCCAATACGAGTTAAAGGTAATTATACCTAATGTAATAAGTCCTGATGTTACCTGAGGTAGATATATCTGCCAGAAAATTCTAAATTCGCTCGCACCATCTATTCTTGCAGCCTCACCAAGTGCCTTAGGAGTACCGTGGAAGAACTGTCTCATAAAGAATATACCGTATACACCAATAGCACCGGGAAGAACAACTGCCCACGGCGTACCGATGAATCCCGCACCGCCATTGCCTGTTATATCGTTTCCACCGATCAAGGGGAATTTAGCTAAAACAAAGTATTGCGGTAAAAGGGTTACGATACTGGGAACCATCAATGATGCTATCATTATCTTAAAGATAGTTTTTCTACCCCTAAACTCAAGCTTGGAGAATGCATATCCTGCCATACTTCCAAAGAATAGGTTGGTGAACATACCAACTACCGTAATCAATACGGTATAGCCTAAAGCTGAGAAAAAGTTGGTTTGTTTAGTGAAAAAGTTAGTGAAGTTTTCAAAGGTTATTTCCTTAGGGATAAAGGAAATAGGTATTGCCATAGACTCTGCTTGAGGTCTTATAGCTGTAATAATGGACCAATAAAACGGTAGGAGCATTATTACTGCAAAAATGGACATCAATATGTAAATAAGAACCTTTTTGATTACTCTAAACGTTTTTTCAGTTCCCGTTAAGGCGGATTCAGCGTTTAACGTAGTATATCCGACATTTGCCTTTTTTAACTTACTATTATCAACCGCCATCACAATTATAACAATAAGTGCGATAGCTACAGCAACGGATAGAGCTATAGTGATGCCCAAGTACATCGAGTACGACGAGGAAGCAAGGATTATTGATTGTAAAGCATTTGAAATGTTAAAAGAATTATCCATACATTATCTCCTTACTCATTAGTACCGTTAATTTTATCTTGGATCTTATTATTGATTGTGGTAAATACCAATATTACAACGAATAAAACCATTGCCATTGCGTTGGCTAAACCACTTCTCGAGCTATCATACGACATGAACCATATTTGATATACCGGAGTCGCCGTACCCGATCCGCCACCGGTCATAATCTTAACTTGATCGTATAATTGGAATGCTCCAATCATACTCATCATAACTACGAAAATGGTCGACTGTCCGATTTGAGGTAATGTGATATGACGGAATAATTGCCATTTATTGGCACCATCTACCTGCGCTGCTTCAACTATATCGGGCGGAACTCCCTGTAGAGCCGCAAGATATATTATCATATTACCACCTATAGCACCCCATACATTGACAAGTGCTATACATGCCATTGCTACACCTTCCGTACCTAACCAATCAAGAGGCTTACCGCCGAACCAAGAAATTACCTGATTCATTAAGCCGTAGTCTGCTGCATTAAAAATGAATTGAAATACGAACGCTGCAGCTACACCACTGGTAACCGAAGGCAGATAGTACATAATTCTAAATGCCTTTGCGCCCTTTATCTTTTGATTTACAAGTACAGCAAAAAGTAATGAAATGATTACTACAAGAGGTACATATACCGCAACATAATAGATTACATTCAGAAATGATTCACGGAAGGGGGCTAATCCCTCTGCCGTGAAAATCTCTATATAGTTCTCGAGTCCTACCCAGTTTATCTTACTCAAATTCTTTTGGCTATAATCACAAAACGAGAAATATAAAGCCATACAAACAGGAAGTAAGGTAAACAAGCAGAAAAAGATTAATGCCGGCAAGATAAATGTATACGCAGTACGCTCCTGAGCACGCTGCATTTGTGATAGTTTTTTACCCTTGCGCATTCTCTGTCCCTCCGTAAATTGAAATTACTTCTTATAAACTACTAATAATTTATCAGTTTGCTGTTCGATAGTATTTAAGATATTGGTTCTCGATGATTCGGTATTACTTCCTTTACAGAATGATGTTACATAGCTATTGAATACATTAACCTGTACATCCTTCCAACCGGGAACGCTGGGACGAGTTGTATAGCTTTCAGCAAAAGGTACAGTATCCTTAAGTACCTTATTACCTATAATAACTTCATTAGTATGGGTGGATTTAAGAGCAGGAACAGTGCTACTTATCTCTGACCACTTAATCATATTTGCCTCGTTGTATACCCAATCTTGCATGAATTCCCAACAACGCTCAACCTTTGCTTGCCAAGCTTCATCTCTGTTCTTTTCATAGATGGGCTTAGGTATAGCAAGACCATAACCACCAAGCACACCACGGTTTGCTCCACCTTCTCCTTCATACTTAGGTTGTGGCATATATCTTACATTAATATTGCTTGCATATTTAGAAAGGTAGGAAATGAAGTATGTAGGACGATAGTACATTGCAAGCTGACCTTGAACGAATGACATTTCGTTTACATAACCTTCGGTGTATGTTTTATTATATAGTTCATGGAAGAAACTAAGAAGATCTTGACCCTTTTGGTTATTTACAGATGTCTTACCGTCGGCATCGAAAAACTCGTTACCGGTGGAAACATAGTTATGATAGAAGAACTCGTTAATATCTTTACCGTCAAATCCGCTCTTAACCTCTACATTACTACCTGCAACTTTATAATTAAGTCCCTTAATCTTGGTAGCGGTATCAAGTAAGTCGTTCCATGTCCAGTCCAAACGATCGGAACCGTCTTCATTCCAGAAGCATGTGATCTTATTATCCTGATTTTGATCATTATATGCGTTGATAACATCCATGTTAACATAAACGCCCCACATATCAAGGTCGAGAGGTAGACCATATTGAACATTAAGATAGTTCATCTCATTATAAGCTGTTTCATTGAACTTAGTTGAATCGATACCATCTCTTTCGATATATTCGTCAAGAGGAAGTAAAACCTCGTCAAATGCATACGACGCTGTATTGAAACGGTCCCAAATCATAAGATCAGGTCCGTTATTTGTATTAATAGCGGCTGCAAATGTTTGCTCAAAGTCAGTAATGATTTCAAGATCAATGGTTAATCCAAGAGTGTTGTTCTCATTATACCAATCAATGTATTCATGGAGGTTTTCTGCGTCAGTACCTGTCCACTGTCCGCCTGCCCAAAGTAAAATAGTATTGGCATCTCTTTTTGCAATACCGCAACCTGCTAATACAGATACGGATGCAAGGCATAAAACAACTATTAAAACGATACAAATAATCTTTTTTAACATATTCCTTCTCCTAAAAAAAATTTTGTTTATTTAATCAATTATACAGTCCATAATAAATATGGCATATAGCGTATTTGCCCAAGCAAACCATTCTCTTGTAAACTCAAAATGGTTATCTACATTGAAGCCTTCATGCATAAACAACGTATTTGCCGTGGTGTTCTTAAGTATTTCCCTAATCTTAGCAACCTCATTATCATCAAGTGTTGTAAGTGCTTGAATAATAAGTGCAATGTGCCAAACATAGTTTTCGGGAGTATGTGGGCTACCTACTCCGGATGCGAATTTACCACTATAATAATAAGGATTTTTATTACTAAGTACTGCACGACGGGTATTAAGATATACCTCGTCATCCTTTGAACAACAGCCTAAATACGGTAATGACATCAAGCTCGGAACATTAGCATCATCCATAAAGCTGACATCACCCAATCCGTTTACCTCATATGCATAGATATCGCCTTCTTCGGTATGAATGATACCATAGTCAGCTACACCCCTATCGATATCCGCAATCAGCTTAAGCATTATTTCCTTATACGGATTTTCAATACCGGCATTATCTATATTCCTTATTAAATTTTTAAGTGTGGTAGAAGCAAATATATTGGCAGGGACTAAATAGTGATACTTACATCTATCGTCACTTGGTCTAAATGCAGACCAAACCATACCTGTATATCCGGTTTTTGCACCACGACCGTCATTTTCAAGCGTATCGTATGCAAATTCACCAAAGCGTTTAAAATAATATGGCGATTTTTCGTCATGATGCTGCTCGACTTGCATGGTTTCAAGCATCAATGCAAGCGTTTTAAAGAAAAGCTCGTCAAATACAGTCGAATCAGCGGAATAATCATAGTACTTATTAAGGAGCCAAAGCGGATAAATCAACGAATCAAGCTCAAATTTACGCTCCCAAACATTATCGTTATTAAGAGTAACATCCTTATGCCCCATACCATTAGCCGTCTTATTAAACGCATTAGCATAGGGATCTATAAGTATACATTTAAACTGTCTACGCAAAACGGAACGGATAAGCTCCTTAACATCAGGATCAACACCTGCCAATCTGACATAGTGACTGACCTGCACACTACTATCTCTAAGCCACATTGCAGGAATATCACCTGTCTTGATAAAAACATCTCCCGAATCCTCTTCAACCGTAGTTTCAAGAGTATTCAGGTAACATTTACGAAACATTTCCTTTTCTATAGAATCATCAAGAGACTCTACGACCTTATCAATAAAGTCATATAAATTTTCGTATTTCAAAAGATGCCATCTCCTTTCCATCCACTTTCTAAGGTCTATCCTTAGTAAAAAGCGTCAAAAACGGGTAGAAAAAACCGTTTTTTTCCTCTTTATCATAATTATATCACAGATTTTTAAAAAATCAATACCCTTTTTAAATTTTTTTTCATACTTTTCAATTTTCTTTAAAAAACGAAAATATATATAAC
>CAZUET010000038.1:0-14715 GCA_964619685.1 uncultured Christensenellaceae bacterium | reverse complement strand
TGTCACCTCCCATACTTAGTATGAGAAACATTTTAAAAAATTATAATTATAGGTATAAATTGGTTATTTATTCTTTAATTCATTAAGTATTTCCGAAAGCATATCGATCACATAATCGACTTCCTCGAAAGTGTTTTCGTAGCCAAAGGAAAAGCGGATAGTACTTTTTGCATCCACATCACTTAGTCCCATAGCCGATAAAACATGAGAGGGTTCAAGTGATCCTGCGGTACATGCACTTCCTGCAGACACTGCAATTCCTTTAAGGTCAAGTCTTGTCATCAATACGGCTGCTAAAAAGCCTTTAAATATAACACTACTAATACTCGGCACTCTATTCTTACCGTTTATTACGATATCAAAGCCCATTTGAGATATTCTTTTTTCAAAATAATCCCTTATATCTGTAATATGGTTAACACGCTCTTTATATGTACTGCATGTATATTCCATAGCTTCGGCAAATCCCACAGCAAGAGGAACATTTGACGTCCCGCCCCTAAGTGCAGATTCTTGAGAACCGCCCTCAATGAGTGCTTTTATTGGCGTACCGTCCTTAATATATAAAAAGCCGATGCCCTTCGGACCGCCAATCTTATGAGCTGAAACAGTCATTAAATCGACACCAAGCTCTATTACATTAAGCTGAATTGTCGAGATTGCTTGAACACAGTCGGAATGAAATAAAACACCTCTACTATGACATATATTAGATATAGTTTTTATATCATTGATTACACCTGTTTCGTTATTAACATACATCACCGAAACCATGCATGTTTCATCATCAATTGCTTCAATTAGGCTATTCGTATCAATAGAACCGTCAAATGTTGGTTTAATATAGACAACCTCGGCACCTAATTGCAAAAGAGATTTTGTCGATGCCATAATAGCAGAATGCTCTATGGCACTAACAACGATCTTTTTCTTTTTTGATGCAAGGAATACACCCTTGATCGCCCAATTATCTGCTTCCGTACCACCGGATGTGAAGAAAATTTCCTTAGGTTTAGCACCTACGGATCTTGCAATAATCTCTCTTGCATCGTCAAGACGGGCAACCGCCTTTCGTCCAAAAAGATGACTGCTATTGGCATTACCGTAACAATCGGTATACACCTCGTTTATGGAGTCAATCACTTTTTTTAGCATTGGAGTTGCAGCGGCGTAATCAAAGTATACCTTCATTATATTCAATCCTAACTATTCCAAAAATGCATCAAATATCTTCTTTAGCTCGTCCTTTTGCTTAAGTCCGCTAAAAGACGATACCTTAACACCGTCCTTGAATAAGTTGACATTAGGGATAAAGTCTATGCGATATTGTCTTGCAAGGTCTTCGTCATTATCGACATTGACCTTACAAAATACTATCTCGGGATAATCGTTAGCAATATCCTCGAGAATGGGCGCAAGCATTTTACATGGCATACACCAATCCGCAAAAAAATCGCAAACAACATACTTATTCTCGGATATTAACGAGTTAAACTCTTCGGTATTTACAATTTTCATATTATCTCCTTATGATTTGATTATTCACTCTTAATGATATTTATAAACAAATCATCAAGTTGTTTTTGCTCGACCTCTGCAGGTGCTTCTGTCATTAAACAGCTTGCATTTTGCATTTTGGGGAATGCAATAACATCTTTGATATTATCTGTACCGGTCAGACTCATTACCATTCTATCTAAGCCGAATGCCATACCACAGTGAGGAGGTGCACCATATTTGAATGCATCTACAAAGAATCCAAAACGATATGTGATATCCTCAGGAGTCATTCCAAGCAATCCAAACATTTTTTGTTGCATTTGAACGGTGTGTATTCTTACACTACCGCCACCTGCTTCTTCGCCGTTGATAACAAGGTCATATGCCTTACTACGAACCTTGAGTGGATCGGTATCCAATAAAGGAATATCCTCATCCATAGGAGCGGTAAAAGGATGGTGAACCGCTACATATCTCTTTTCTTCGTCATCGTACTCTAAAAGCGGGAATTCGGTTATCCATAAGAACTTATATCCCGGCTCGATTAAATTAAATTGCTTAGCAATTCTTATTCTTAATGCGCCTAATGCAGTCAATGGTGTATTACCAACATCGGATACAAAGAATACGATATCGCCCTGTTCGATGTTAAGTTTTTCGACCAAAGCTGCAATTATACCCTCATCAAAGAACTTAGCAATAGGAGAATTGATGCCTTCTTCGGTCAATTTTAACCATGCTACACCCTTTGCACCGTAATCTGCAACGAATGGTGTAAGCTTATCTATCTCTTTACGAGTGTATTGTGAAGCTAAGCCCTTTGCATTAATGGCTCTAACGGAACCGCCATTTTCAATAGCCTGGTTAAACACTGCAAATGTACTTCCCTTCACGCATTCGGTAACATTCTCAATCTCCATACCGAATCTAAGATCGGGCTTGTCCGAACCGAATCTTTCCATTGCTTCACAGTACGGCATACGAATGATTTTTTCGGGAATATCATAATTGATAGTTTCTTTGTATACACTTCTAACCAAGCCTTCTGCAATGTTCATTACATCGTCCGAATCGGAGAAAGACATTTCAAAGTCGATCTGGCTAAATTCGGGTTGACGGTTAGCTCTTAGGTCCTCATCTCTAAAACAACGAGCAATCTGATAGTATCTATCGAAGCCCGATATCATCAATAATTGCTTATAAATTTGGGGAGATTGCGGAAGTGCATAGAATGAACCC
Organism: uncultured Christensenellaceae bacterium; assembly: GCA_964619685.1. Lineage (GTDB taxonomy): Bacteria > Bacillota > Clostridia > Christensenellales > CAG-1252 > RUG14300. Next base: position 11,976 of record CAZUET010000038.1, on the reverse strand, counting down.
GGGTGTACTCTTGAAGGAACAAGATAATCTCTTGCACCTTCGGGAGTAGACTTGCCTAAGAATGGAGTTTCTATTTCTAAAAATCCGTTCTTTTCAAAATAGTTACGGGTAATATGGCATATTTTACTACGCATGATAAGCTTAGATTGTAGACTTTCCCTGCGTAAATCAAGATATCTGTACTGATAACTCAATGTTTCGCTATTTTTTGCCTTATCCGATATAACGATAGGTAATTCCTCTGCAATATTTAATATTTTCAAAGATTCGCAAATGATTTCGATCTCACCTGTGGGAATGTTTGTATTGATATTCTTTTCGCCACGGCTCGTAACAACGCCTTCTACAGCTAAAACGAACTCGTTACGAATTTTCTTAGCCTTTTCGAACACCTCTTGTGGAAGCGAGCTTTCTTCAAACGATACCTGTACAATACCCGATCTATCTCTCAGATCAACGAAAATGATAGGTCCAAGATTTCTATATTTAGCAACAAAGCCCATTGCAACAACTTTCGATCCAATATCGCTTGAACGAAATTCGCCACACATTTTTGTTCTTCTTAAATTTCCTAATAAATCCATAATTTTTACCTTCTTTTGATATAATCTATAATTTGATCTAATAAAATTTCCTCGCTACCGCCATCTTTCATATTTTTGACGGTAACATGGTTATTCTCTACTTCGTTTGAGCCAACCACAATGGTATACTTTGCACCTATCTTATCCGCATACTTCATTTGCGACTTAATAGATTTTTCGCCATACTCTGTAAGAGCAGATATTCCTTCCGTTCTAAGCGAATTAACTATCGATATACACGCTTCCTTTTGTCCTGCGTTACATACATATACATCGGGCTTTTCGTTATCCTCAATGCTATTACCCGCACTTTCTACAGTCAATAGTAAACGCTCAAGTCCCATACCAAAGCCAACTGCCGAGCATGGCTTACCACCTAACGATTCAACAAGGTTATTATATCTACCTCCACCGCAAACTGTGTCTTGAGATCCTAATCCCTCTGATACAAATTCAAACACGGTGCGTGTGTAATAGTCCAATCCTCTAACGATTTTTGGATTTTCTTGATAATCGATACCCATAAGGGTAAGGGTGTGCTTAAGATGTTCATGGTGATTTCTACAATCGTTACACAAAAATTCAAGAACTGACGGTGCATTTTTCAATAACTCCTTACATTCGGGAACCTTACAATCAAGAATTCTCAAAGGATTCTTTTCAAGTCTTTCCTTACATGTAGGACATAATTTATCAACATTTTCAGATAAAAATGATTTTAATGCACTGTGATAATCCTTTCTACATTCAGAGCAACCTATACTATTTATATAAAGCTTTGGTGACAATCCAAGATGATTAAACAATGTGTGTGCAATAGATATGACCTCGGCATCAGCCTCGGGTGTATCTAAACCATAATACTCTACACCGAATTGATGGTGTTCACGCAAACGCCCTGCTTGAGGTCTTTCATAGCGGAATACAGGTGTAATGTAATAGGTTCTAAGCGGTACATTTTGCTGAAGATTGTTTTCAATAAACGCTCTAACGCATCCTGCTGTTCCTTCAGGCTTCAATGTGATACTTCTTTCGCCCTTATCAAGGAATGTGTACATTTCCTTATTGACAACATCGGTTGTTTCACCTACACCTCTTAAAAAAAGCTCGGTATGCTCGAATGTAGGAGTTCTAAACTCCTTAGCGTTATATAAAGCCGTAACCTTTCTTATTTCGTTTTCGACATAGTGCCATTTGTATGCCTCATCGGGCAATACATCCTTTGTTCCCTTAGGTATTCTGATCATATGATCTCTCCTTATAATAAATAGGATAAAATATTTATAAAATATATTTACGCATATCGGCATTAATGGAAGCAGTGTCCAAATGCTCATCAACATATGCTTTATCAATTGTCAACACGATAGGATCGCCACAAGCCTCAAAGGCTATGTCCTCCATAAGTTTTTCAATTATGGCATGTAATCTTCTCGCACCAATATTTTCTTTAACCTCGTTATCCTCACATGCAATCTCTGCTATACGCTCGATACCGTCGTCGGTAAATGATAGCGATACACCGTCTACTGCTAACAATTCAGCATATAGTTTCGTGATAGCATTATCTGTTTGAGTCAAGATCTTTACAAAATCTTCTTTAGTAAGACTGGTAAGATCACAAATTACAGGAAAACGACCTTGCAATTCCGGAATCAAATCCTTAACTTCGGCGACATGGAATGCACCTGCTGCAATAAATAAAATGTAGTCGGTCTTAATCATACCGTATTTTGTGCTAACAGTACAGCCCTCGACAATGGGAAGAATATCACGCTGTACACCTTCACGGGAAACATCGGGACCGCCATGGTTTCCGTTAGATGCTGCGATTTTATCTATCTCATCGATAAATATAATACCGGCTTGTTCGGCTCTTTTTAAGCCCTCGCTATTAATTCCGTCCATATCGACCATACCTTCGCTAATCTCATTAACGAACATTTCTATAGCATCCTTGACATACATTTCCTTCGTTTTAGTCTTTTTACCGCCACCTGAAATGGATGAGAATAAAGTAGAAAAGTTAATTTCGTTAGCAGAAGGATCGTTAGGATTGAGCTTTAAAGGCTTTTCCTTTTCTGTAATGGTGAAGGTAACCTTTAATCTATCAAGTTTTCCCTCTTTAAGTTCCTGCTCGAGCTCTGCTTTAATTTGTGTATCGGGAGTATCCTTCATCACTTGCTTTTTGATTGGCATCAAAACTTTTGCAACATTTTCAATAGCCATATCAAGTGCTTTAGGACGAACTTCAGCATATTTTTCTTCTTTTACAATTCTTATAGATGCTTCAACAAGATCTCTAATCATGCTTTCTACATCTCTACCAACATAACCGACTTCGGTAAATTTGGTAGCTTCTACCTTAACAAAGGGTGCTTTAACGAGCTTTGCAAGTCTTCTGGCAATTTCAGTTTTACCAACGCCTGTAGGTCCCTTCATTATGATATTCTTAGGAGTTACCTCATCTCTTATCTCGGCAGACAGTTTACTTCTTCTATAACGATTACGAAGAGCAACTGCAACCATTTTCTTAGCTTCGTCTTGACCGATTATATACTTATCAAGCTGTTCTACGACCTCTTTAGGTGTTAAATTAGTAGCCATATTATACCTCCTCTACGGTCAAATTACCGTTGGTGAAAATACAAATATCTCCGGCTATCTTCATAGCCTTTCTTGCAATCATCTCGGCAGTATAGCCTTCGATATCATACAAGGCTCTTGCTGCTGCTAATGCAAAATTACCGCCCGAACCGATAGCACATACGCCATCCTCGGGATCGATAACATCACCGTTACCCGAAATAATCAACAGATTATCTTTATCTGCAGCTATAAGCATTGCCTCAAGCTTACCTTGTCTACCAGTTCTCCAAAGCTCGGTCAGCTCAACTGCGGCTCTCATGAGATTGCCGGAATACTTTTGAAGCATCTTTTCAAATTTTTCGCTAAGTGAAAATGCGTCCGCAACGCTTCCTGCAAAACCTACTACGACCTTACCGCCGTAAATACGCTTGACTTTTTTTGCGTTTCCCTTAAATACAACACTTTCGCCCATCGTAACCTGTCCGTCGCCGGCAACTACGGTCACTCCGTCCTTTTTTACCGCACATATTGTAGTGCTGTGAAATTCTATATTACTCATTATATGGTCCTCCCATTATAAATCTAATGCTTTTCTATATAATCACGCATATGCTCGACTGCTCTCAAGCCATATGCAAGCTTTCTTTCTTTTTTATCCCTTATACCCTCTATAGGTGGCAATAAGCCGAAGTTGGCATTCATCGGTTGTAGCTGTTCAACTGCGGAGTTGGATATATATCTTGTCAGTGATCCGATTATCGTATATTCATCGGGCAATTCAAATTCAATTCCATTGAGTTTGTTTGCCAACGATAATCCGCTAATCAAACCGCTCATTGCACTCTCCATATAGCCTTCTACACCCGAAAGCTGTCCTGCAACATATACAAGCGGATGTTTCCTTAACGAAAAATCTGCATTAAGTGTTTTAGGTGCATTGATATAAGTATTACGATGCATCACACCATATCTTAAATACTCTGCATGTTCAAGTCCGGGAATCAATCCAAATACCCTTTTTTGCTCAGGGAATAACAGATTGGTTTGAAATCCTACTATATTGAATGCATCGCCTTGCACATTCTCCTTTCGTAGCTGTACCACAGCATAGAATTTTCTTCCGTCCGGTGCATCTAATCCTACAGGACGAAGCGGACCAAATCTAACTGCATCGACTCCTCTTTTAGCCATGACCTCTATAGGCATACAGCTTTCAAAGAATTCAGCATCTATCAATTTATCCTCGACCGATTGAGCATTGATCAGCTCGTTATAGAATGTAAGATACTCTTCTTTATTCATTCCGCAGTTAAGATAGTCACCACCCTTTCCGTATCTTGCACCATAATAAGCCTTATCATAGTCTATACTATCGGCAGATATGATCGGTGCAACCGCATCACAGAAGTGGAGATTGTCGTCACCGCCTACCTTTTTAAGTATATCTGCGATTTCATCCGAGCACAGCGGTCCGCATGCAATAACGGTTGGAGTATTAAAATCCACCTCAGTTACCTTTTGACGTATCAAATTAAAATTCGGAAAAGAATGTAATACCTTCTCGATCTCGTTAGACAACACATCACGGTCAACCGCTAATGCCCCACCTGCCGGAACCTTGGCTATGTCAGCACATTTTAGCACTAAACTATCCAATAGACGCATTTCTGCTTTAAGTGTTCCGGATGCGGTATCCTTTAGATCGCTTTTTAGGCTATTAGAGCATACAAGTTCTGCAAGCTTATCGGTTTTATGTGCACCGGTAGTGGTTACAGGCCTCATTTCATACATATCAACTTCAAAACCTTTTTTCAAAAGCTGATATGCACATTCAACACCTGCAAGTCCGCCACCTATTATTTTTATTTTATTTCTATCGTTTCCTTGTGTTCGCATTTCGTACATTTATAGACCTTTTGTCCCTTTCTTTGAAAAACTTTCATGACCGATCCGCAATCCGGACAGAAGTACGGAGCAGGAATATCCCAACTTGCAAAGTCGCAAGACGGATAACCGCTACATCCATAGAATACCTTACCCGTTCTACTGACTTTCTTAACTACATCACGCTTACATTTAGGACATGTGCCAACTATATCTGATTGAAGATTTCGTGTATTCTTACATCTTGGATAATTAGGACAAGCAAGAAACTTACCCATTTTGCCCTCTTTTATGACCATAAAAGCACCGCATTTCTCGCACTTAATATCGGTCACCTCGTCAGGAAGCTTTACATGTGTTCCATCTGATAGCGCTCTTCTTACATTATACATAAATCCAGGATAGAAGTCGGATATCAGTTTTTGCCATTCAAGTTTACCTAAGCTTATTTCATCAAGTCCGCTCTCCATTTTTGCGGTAAACTTCAAATCGAGAATATCGGAGAAGTTTTTATTTATCTCGTTACAAACAACCTCGCCGAGATTGGTCGCAACCATATACTTACCGTCTTTCTCGTAATATTCTCTTTTCGCTAATACATTGATAATGGATGCATAAGTGCTTGGACGACCTATTCCGTTATCCTCCATAGCCTTAATCAAAGATGATTCGGTATATCGTTGCGGTGGCTTTGTGAATTTTTGCTCATGCTTAAATGATGTAAGCGTTACGATATCGCCCTCATTCAAAGGAGAAGAAATATCTCCGCCCTCTTCCGAATTTTGAGGAACTGCATCGGAATATACTGCGGTAAATCCGGGGAATTTCATTGCTCTTCCCTTCATATGGAAGCCATAATTCTTACCGTCTGTACCATTTACACCAATTCTTACATCAAGTGTATTATATTGTGCCTGAGTCATTTGACTTGCTACAAATCTGTCATATATCAATTTATAGACTTGATATAAGTTTTTAGACAATTTCTTACGCAAAGATTCGGGTGTCTTATCGAGTGATATAGGTCTAATCGCTTCATGAGCATCCTGAGCCTGATTACTTGTCTTATAAGAATTCGGCGTCTTAGGTAAATAGTCGGGGGCGTACTTATTTGAAATATATTGTCTAACAGACTTAATAGCATCATCGGATACTCTAACAGAGTCGGTACGGATATAGGTTACTAACGCTAAATGTCCTTCACCCTCTATTTCAACGCCCTCGTATAACTGTTGAGCAACGCTCATAACTTGAGGTGCTGTCATAGAAAATCTCGCCGTTGCATCTTGTTGAAGTGTAGATGTCGTGAATGGCGGTTTTGGGCTTTCCTTTTTAACAGCCTTTTTGACCTTATCTACTGTAAAGGTCGCATTACTGATAGCTGACAGTATAGCATCAAGCTCGTCCTTATTCTTTATCTTATGCTTTTTCTCATTTATATCTTCAAATATCGCCTTGAACTCATCGGAATCCTTCTTAAAAAATCCGTGTAACGTCCAATACTCTTCGGGCTTAAAATCCCGAATATCCTTTTCCTTATCTACAAGCATCTTAAGTGCAGCTGATTGAACACGGCCTGCAGATAAACCGGATTTAATCTTTTTACTAATGATAGGTGATATCTTATAACCTACTATTCTATCAAGTACACGCCTTGCTTGTTGAGCATTAACTAAATTAATATCAATATTTCTCGGAGCACTTAATGCATTATTTACCGCCTTTTGAGAAATTTCATGAAACTCAATTCTTATTGGGGCATCGGGTAAACCGAGCTCATTTTTCAAATGCCAGCTGATAGCCTCTCCCTCACGGTCAGGGTCGGTTGCTAAATAAACAGCCTCAGATCTGGCTATTTCGCTCTTCAGCATTTCTATAGTTTTCTTTTTATCATCATTTACGACATATTCGGGCTTAAAGTTGTTATCTATATCGATACCAAGGCTTCTTTGAGGTAGATCGCATACATGTCCGCCTGATGCTCTTACTTTAAAATCCTTGCCCAAATATTTTTCTATCGTTTTTGCTTTTTTTGGAGATTCAACTATTACTAATTTCATCAACTCTCTCCTTGTTATATTTTTAAAATTATAGACTGAAGTAATTACCAGGCAATCTCTTGACTATTCCGACTACTTCAAGCTTTAAAAGAATGGCATTCAATTCGCTTACCGAAAGACCGCTTTTAGATGCTAAGACCTCAAAATGTTGTTCCTCGTTTTCTAAAAGATTGATTATGGTTGCCTCTTCTATGGTAAGCTGTGTTTCCTTATCCTTTTTCAACACATTGGGAGTTGTATCAAATCCTAACGCATTTAGTACATCCTCGGGACAAGTAACCATAGCACCTTGCAATTCTTTAATCAGTTTATTACAGCCTACACTTTGTTTGCTATAAATATTCCCGGGAACAACAAATAGCTCTTTTCCTTGTTCTACCGCATTGCCTGCTGTTATCAAGCTACCGCTTGGACATCCTGCTTCTGAAATAAATACTGCTTCTGCCAATCCACTGATAATACGATTACGCTCGGTAAAAGTATATTGCTTTACCGATGTACCTAATACATACTCGGTTACGATCAAGCCATTATCAATAATTTTTTCAAACAAATCACGATTTTCTACAGGATAAATCCTATCAAGTCCACAGGGACTAACCGCAATGGTCTTACCTCCCATAAAAAGTGCAGTTTTATGTGATGTTGCATCTACGCCACGAGCTAAACCACTTATTATTGTTAGACCTGAATCAACAAATGCCTTGGTAAACTTTTCGGTAACATCTATACCGTATCTTGTAATTCCTCTTGTACCTACCACAGCGATTATTCTCGAATCGAGCAAGCTTAGATTGCCTTTACAAAACAGTATGGTTGGCGGAATTGGAATATTTCTAAGCTGATCGGGATATCTCTCACTTGATAAAGTAATTATATCCACATCAAGCTTATTATTTTCCTCAATAAAACTGTCTATCACTTCAATGTCGTGATATTTTATTAAGTTATTATAATAATCAGCACCGTAAGCTTCTATTATAGCACTCTTATAGCTTTCGATATTCTTAAATAAGAGTTCTGCACTCGGCTCAAGTGACAGTATCTTATTTCTGCGTTTAATGGATGTTTTATCTGCTAAACACATCCAAATATAGCCTTTATCTTCCAGCGAATAGTTCCTCATTTCCAATACTTCCTATCTAAAGACCTATATTGAATAGCTTCGGCGATATGCTCGATCTTTATATTCTCGGAACCCTCTATATCAGCAATCGTTCTTGCTACCCTAAGTATTCTATAGCTCGCTCTTGCAGATAACCCAAGCTTAATAAAAGCGGTTTCCATAAGAGCCTTACTTTCTTTATCGATCTTACAGAACATATTAATATCCTGATTAGACATTTCGGCATTAGTATGAATACCCTTCGGATCATTCTTAAACCGTTCGTGCTCTATCTCTCTTACTCTCTTGACTCTCTCTCGAATTTCACTCGAGCTTTCTTGTTTAGATTCTGACGAAAATTCTTCGTAGCTGATACTATCTACTTCTACTTGAATATCTATTCTATCAAGCAACGGACCTGACAGCTTACCGATATAATTACGAATCTGTTGAGGAGAACATGTACACTCTTTATTTTTTGAACCGTAGTTTCCGCAAGGACATGGATTCATACTACCGACCAACATGAAACGAGCAGGATAATCCACTGTTTGCATAACTCTCGAAACAGTTACTTTTCCATCTTCCATAGGTTGTCTTAAGGCTTCAAGAGATCTTCTATTATACTCGGGAACCTCATCAAGGAATAATACACCGTAATGCGCCAAGCTGACTTCACCGGGCTTTGCGGTTCTATCACCGCCTATCAGTGCAGGGAGAGTAACCGAATGGTGAGGTGTCCTAAACGGTCTCGTTTTTACGATACCATTAGTCGCATCCAACAAACCTGCAACCGAATGAATTTTTGTTACCTCTACAGCCTCTTCAAAACTGAGCTCGGGCATAATGGTCAAAACACATTTTGCAAGCATTGTTTTTCCTGAACCGGGTGCACCGACCATAAGCACGTTATGACCGCCAGCAACAGCTATTTCTAAAGCACGCTTTGCGGTGGTTTGACCTTTTACATCGGCAAAATCAATACCATATTTATTAATATTGACCCCATCTGCATTAAATTTGACAGTTTCTAACGGTGAAATCGGTTTTTCACCCGATAGGTGCTCTACTACCTCTGATAGATTATTCGCCGTATAGACCTCAATGCCCTCGATATAACAGGCTTCCTGTCTATTTGCATCGGGAACAATAAATTTTTTATAGCCCTCTTGAACGCCTGAAATCAGTATTGCCATTAATCCATTGATACGCCTAAGCGATCCGTCTAACGATAATTCGCCTAAAAAAACATAATCCTTTGTGGCATCCTTTACAATTTGTCCTGACGAGGAAAGTATGCCTATTGCAATTGGTAGATCGAATATAGAACCTTCCTTGCGTGTTTCGGCAGGTGCAAAATTAATTGTTATCCGCCTTATCGGGTATTCATAATCCGAATTGATTATTGCGGATCTTACCCTATCCTTTGACTCCTTGACGACGGCGTCGGGAAGCCCTACCATTTCGACCGAAGGAACACCGCCGGCAATATCAACTTCGATATCAACGGCATAGCCTTCCAATCCTTTTAAAGCATAACTCTTCGTCTTTGTTAGCATCTTTTATTCTTCCGTTAATTTATTTTCTTTTTCAATATGTAGCTTTTCACCAACATATTTAAAATAGCACTTATCCATCGATAAGATAGGATTAGCTACCTTATTGATACAAATATTCCATACGACTACGCCTAAATACAATGTAATTGCCACCCAGACTAATGAGAATATGATAGCGACAGGATCGTTATATGAAACTGCAATCTCTTGAGCATTAGCTCCGCCCGGAACATATTTACAGATCATCAGTTCATAGCATATTGATAAGGTTGCTATAATACTTAGCGATGCAGTAGCGGTCAAGACCATACGATCTCCTGACAAAACTACATAAAGATATAAGATTGACAGAGCAATTATAGTAACCAATGGATTCATTCTAACTGAGAATGTAAATACAAGCAATATCGAGTAACCTGCAAGTAATACTAGCTGTTGTCTATCTCTTGATTTTGCATACAAACAAATACAGAATAACAAGCCCACCGCTGCTAAAATAGCACTCATGACTATTCCTACAGTATTAACGGCAACGCCTGATTGACCGCACATTGCATATATATTAAAAGCACCGTCTGTGAACAACTTATTGACAGAGAAAATGGTGCAATAACGCTCTAATACGATAAATGGCTTACCTACTACAAAAAAGTTAAACGATAACGGCAAAGTAATCAAATAGGAAGCTATCAATGAAACAGTTGCAGAAATCGGTAAAACATTACGTTTATCGGAATCTTTAATATAAATTACAACTGCATACGCTACTAACAACGGGAATATCCATAAACTCTCCGCCATAAACAGAACAGACAATGTATAGTAAACAGTCAACCTGACTATCTTCTTTTCTCTTGCGTTGACAAGTGCAAGCATTAGGAATAGAATACCGATAGAATAGTATGAGCAGTAAACCGAGCTTGCAATAAATACTGCGGGAATAAGTGCATAAGCGATCGAAATAATAAATGCTTTTACAGTACCGAGCTTTTTATTTGCTAAGAAGAACAAAACAAATATGATTATTAAATCGGCAATTATCGCAGGTATTTTGATAAAGATCGCCATTCCCTTAGATCCTGTCAATAAACCGAATGCTTTAGATAATAAGCCCATTATCCATAAAACATAGCTTACGCCCGGTGTATAGTAGGTTTCAGATGTGAAATAATATGTAATCAATCCATCGGTAGCAAATCCATTAGCAGCAATCGTGAGTTTATTGAGAGAATCGCCATGTCCGTAAAGTGTAACAGACAAGACGAATCTAACAGCAAATGCAACAAGTGCAGATACTGCAATAAGGAATGCCGAAGATGTAAAGAAAGCCTTAGTCTTGGAATTAACGGCTTCGCTGTCAACTACTTTTTCAGAAAGATCTACTGACTTATTACGGCGATACCAAACATATAAGCCGTAAACAATGATCGAACCAACTACAACAAGAACTGTGGTAAATGCAATTCCATCACCGGTCGTCAAATAATTTTGAGAAAAACCATTAGTTCCCTTTTTACCGAGATCATATACAATAAGACCGGTAGCTGAAACATCGGGATTCTCTATTTTCTTAAGCGAAATATTGTCAAAATATGCATATCCACCCTTAACCTTAGAGGAATCGGTACCAAGTCCGAAACGAACATTGACCTTATCAAATGAGTTATTTCTAAAACAAACCTGAATAGTTTGCCATTCGGAATTGAGAGCTGTTACAGATTGAGAAATCACCTTAGCCTCTGCTAATCCGACAAAAGCACCGAGTGAACCCTCAGATGTAATTTTAGTTGTTACCTTTACATCGACAGATAAAATATAGACAGCATTTTTATCAAGAGAAACTTCTTGAGAAAAATAACCGTAGGATCCGGATGACTTACTATCTATACCAATATAAGTACGACCATGCTTAGCACTATCGTTTTCATAGTCGGTCGTACCCGCAGATAAAACCTTCTCAGTATATGTTACCTTAGCCGAATCGTCGGTAAAATAAGTCCAACCTTCGGACTTTTGTTCGAGATTGGAGTTGGTTATTATTTCTTGCTCGTAATCGATTTTAGAAGAGCATCCGACTAACAAGACGGAAGATATCAAAATCAATGCGATTACAACGAAATAAATAGTTTTCTTCATTAAACATACCTCTGTGTTATTTTATAATACGACACAATAAAAATTGCATACATCATAAT
>CAZUET010000037.1:0-14733 GCA_964619685.1 uncultured Christensenellaceae bacterium | reverse complement strand
ATAAAAGGAGAAATGTTTTATGAAAGTTAGTAAGGCAATAATCACAATAGCAGGTAAAGGTACAAGAATGGCACCAATAACTTCAGCTATTCCTAAAGAAATGCTACCTATCGGTACAACACCCATTTTACAATTTATCTTGAATGAGGTAATTGCATCGGGAATCAAGGATATAATGCTTGTTATCAGTAGTAATAGACAAGTTGTTGCTAAGTATTTGACAGGTATCGAAGAACCCGAGGACTATAATATTTCGGGTAAATCATATAGCTATCTCAATGATCCGAGTGTTAAACTAAGCTTTGCTTATCAAGAAATCGCTAAGGGTACTGCGGATGCTGTAAATCATGCTAAGAGCTTTACTAAGAGATCACCCTTTGCTTTGTTGTACGGTGATGACCTATTTATCGGTCGTAAGCCTGCTTTGAGCTATCTTATAGATTGCTATAACGATAATGATACAGACGGAGTTATCGGTGTTCAGCATATCAATAGAATACAAGCTTCTAATTATGCTACAGTTCAAGCCGAGGACTTTGACGGTAAGAGCGGAATTGTTAAAGGTATAATTGAAAAGCAAGATGTTTCCGAAATTACAAGCGATCTTACATCGGTTGGTAGATATATACTTTCATCTAAAATTTATAAGTATATTGATAAGATCGAGCCTCATAATGGTGAATACTGGATTACAGATGCTCTAAATCTTCAAGCAGAACATGAGAAACTGTATGCTACAGTAATTGATTCGGTCAGACATGATACGGGCTGTGTTGACGGCTATATTCGTGCATTTAAAACACTCTGTTAATTTTATAAACTTAGGTCAATACTAATTTAAAGGAAATAATATGACGAATAATTTGGATCTTTATACCAGAACGGCGATAACAAAAGCCGTAGAACTTGCAAAAAAAACAGGAGGTGAGGTACGTCCCGAACATTTTTTGCATGGTATTACCGAATTTGGTAATCATATTCAGATTCTTTTATCTCAGTATGGTTTGACCACATATAAGATTGATAGGTATCTTGTTTATTCTCAAAGAACGGAAAACGTCCATACCTCATCATTAGCCGAAGAGGTATTAATAAAAGCGGAATCATTGGCTAAAAGGTATTCTAACGGTCAAGTGTCATTGTTATTCTTATTCCTTGCAATGCTCGATGTATATAGTACCGTCACCACTATTTTAGCAGATTGTCAAATAGAACCAAAGGAAATGTATAATGAGCTTATTTCTAAGCTTGGCGGAGCAGATAAAGAACCAATTAAATCATTAGCTAAAAAGCCTAACGAAGCTGAAATCAAATCGGAAGCAAAAACCGCTAACAGCGTTTTAGATAAGGTTACAGAGCTAAAAGAACAAAAAGACTTCGAACATAAATATTACGGCGATAATTCGGTCATTTCAAAAATTGCTACTGACTTAACAGCAAAAGCTGAGCAAGGCTTATTAGATCCTGTTATCGGTAGAGATAAAGAAATCGAGAGAATGGTTCAGATATTATCGAGAAGGACTAAGAATAATCCGATATTGATTGGAGAACCGGGAGTAGGAAAGACAGCCGTTGTAGAAGGGCTTGCATTAGAGATAATAAACGGAACTATTCCATTTTTGAGTGGTAAGAGAATATTATCCTTGGATGTTGCATCCTTCGTTTCTGGTACAAAATACCGTGGCGATTTTGAAGAAAGACTTCAAGGTATCGTCAATGAGATTAAAAATTTAGGTAATGTAATTTTATTTATTGACGAGATCCATACCCTTGTTAATGCAGGTAGTACGGAAAACGGTGCATTGGACGCATCTAATATTCTAAAGCCTTTGCTTGCACGTGGTGAATTACAAACTATAGGTGCAACGACTATAGACGAGTATAGAAGGTATTTTGAAAAAGATCCCGCGCTTGAAAGAAGATTTCAGCCAATTACGGTAGATCCACCGACAGTTGAGCAATCTATAATGATACTTTCCAAGCTCAAAGTCAGCTATGAAAGTTTTCACGGTGTAACTATTACAGATGAAGCTATAAGGCAGGCATGCAATTTATCTGACAAGTATATTACCGATAGATTTTTACCCGATAAGGCTATAGATTTGATTGATGAGGCGTCAAGCAAATGTAGGATTAATTCCATCTCCGTAGTTGATAATAGTATAATAGAAAATATCGTCAGTGAATGGACAAATATCCCTGTAACGCGGTTAACGGACGAAGAGAGTAATAAACTTAATAATCTCGAGCAAATACTCTCAAAACGAATTATCGGTCAAAATGAAGCCGTTAAAGCTGTTTCAAGGGCAATTAAAAGGTCAAGAGTAGGTCTAAAGGATAGTAATAAGCCCATTGGCTCATTTATATTCTTAGGTCAAAGCGGTGTAGGTAAGACAGAGCTTGCAAAAGCTATTGCCGAAGCACTATTCGGTGATGAAAATAAGCTTATTCGTTTTGATATGTCGGAATATCAGGATAAAGCTTCAATTAATAGATTAACCGGCTCGGCACCCGGTTATGTAGGCTTCGAAGAAGGCGGTCAGCTTACAGAAAAGGTTCGTAAAAAGCCATATTCCGTTTTATTATTTGACGAGATAGAAAAGGCCGATCCCGAGGTGTTCAATATATTCTTACAGATAATGGACGATGGTAGACTTACCGACGGCAGAGGTAAAACAGTAAGCTTTAAGGATTGCGTCATTATAATGACAAGTAATTTGGGACAAATAAACGGTAATCGTACAAGTCCCGGCTTCGGTTCGATATCAATGGAAAGTCGTGAGCAGCGACATATTGAAGCACTAAAGCAGACAATGAAACCCGAGTTTGTCAATAGGCTTGATGAGATTGTTGTATTCAAACCGCTAACACAGCAAGATTTATCAAAAATATTCGATTTACTTTTATTACAGTTAGCTAAAAAACTAATGGAACAGGGTATTGGTATTAGAATAAGTCTTCAAGCTAAAGACTATATCGTCCGTCAAGGAACAAGCCCCGAAAACGGAGCAAGACCACTGAAACGTACACTTAGGAAGCTTGTAGAGGATAGGCTATCCGATTTAATAATTAATAAACAGCTAAAATTAGGCTTTACAGCTTGGATAGACTATGTCAATAGAGAATTGACATTTACAATAGAAAGATCCGTTCGATAGAACGGTAAAAATATATTTAGGAGGACACAATTATGCGTATTGAAATTGTCGGCAGAAAATATGATGTCGGTAAAAACCTTGAAGAACTTCTAACTAAGAAGATCGACAAACAAATTGCTCGTTATTTTGGTGAAAATGATGTAGTAAGAGTAGTTTGCAAGGAAGAGCATGGCAAGTTTAAAATGGAAATGACTATCGTTGTCGGTGATACCGTTTTAAGAGCCGAAAACTCTGCAGATGTTATGTATGACAATATCGATGTAGTAGTACCGAAGATTGAAAGACAAATGCGTAAATTACGTACAAAATACAATAAAAATCTTCGTAACACATTTGAGCCACTTCCCGAACCGTCCGAAGAGCTTAACCAAGCTCCTCAACAAGAAGAAAACGATCTACATATTGTCAGAACTAAGAGATATAGTCTTAGACCAATGAGTATAGAGGATGCAGTTTTTGCACTCGATATGGTAAATCACAGCTTCTTTGTGTTTGAAAACGAGGATACTAAGGAAATTAACATTGTATACAAGAGAAACGACGAAGGCTTAGGCGTTATCGAGGTAGTAGGTGAATAATATTGGAATTTCTACGGCTTCTTTATTTATGAAAACAGAAGTCGAGAATAGCTTTGACATTATAAAAAAATTAGATTGCAAGGTGGTTGAGGTTTTCCTCACCACCTTTAGCGAATATAAAAAGGACTTTGTCGAAGCAATGCTCCCAAGCATGAAAGGACTTGATATACACAGTGTGCATTCGTTGAATACACATTATGAGCCAGAGCTTTTTAACAGTCAGCTTAGGACCTATAACGATGCAGTAGATATACTGCGTCAGGTTTTATATGCTGCAAAAGTGTTCGGTGCTCATTATTATACATTTCACGGTAGATCTAATCCAAAAAAGATAGCTATCAATTTCGAGCAGATTGGCACAAGGCTTATCGATGTATGTAATATCTGTAAAGAATATGATGTTGAACTATGCTATGAAAATGTACATTGGGCTTTATATAATTATAGTGGTTTTTTCAAAGATTTGAAGTCCATTTGTCCGTCTGTCATGGCAACGCTCGATATTAAACAAGCAATGCAATCGGGAGTTGATGTCTATGATTACATGGATGATATGGGAGATTCAATAAGGACCATCCATTTATGTGATATGACAGATAACGGTAAGACATGTTTACCCGGTAAGGGTAGATTTGATTTTTACCGCTTTTTTGAGCGTTTAGCGTTAAACGAATGTAACGCACCGTGCCTTTTAGAGGTATATTCTAATGATTACAATACTTATGACGAATTGGCTCGTTCTCTTGATTATTTGAGAACGATTTCGGCTGAAGTACAAAAATAAACAATTTTAAAGGAGTATTTTTTAAAATGCAAAAAATTCGTTTTGATTATAACAATATGACAAGCGATTACCTTGGCGAGGAACAAGGTATTTCATTACAAGATTTACAAAATAATGCTGAAAAAGCAAGAGAAGCCTTTGAATACTGTAAGGCTAATGCTGGTAAAGGTATGATGGGTTGGACAGAGCTTGCTACCTCCCAAGACGAGATCGTAGAAGATATTATTAAGACAGCTGAGGGTATTAGGAAGAATTATAAAGCATTCGTAGTTTTAGGAATAGGCGGATCGGCATTAGGTCCAATTGCTGTATTCCAAGCCCTTTGTCACTTGCATTATAATGAGCTTCCCGAAAATAAGCGTGGTCCTAAATTCTATGTAGAAGACAATGTCGATCCCGAGAGAATGAATGCTTTACTCGATGTTATCGATGTTAAGAATACGATGTTCAATGTTATCACAAAGAGCGGTGCAACAAGTGAAACTATGAGTCAATATCTCATTATTACTGACTTGCTTCAAAAAGCATTGGGTGATGATTATGCTGATCATATTATTGCTACTACCGACCATGAAAAAGGTAATTTGATCAAACTTGCTAAAAAAGAGGGCTTTAAAACATATTTTATTCCTTCGAGCGTAGGCGGAAGATTTTCAGAATTATGTCCAGTAGGTCTTCTTCCAGCAGCTGTTTTAGGCGTTGATATCAAGGAATTATTAGAGGGTGTAAAGGATATGCAAGCTATGGCTTCATCATCCGATTATTCGGTAAATGCTCCCCTTTGTTCCGCTTTATTACAATATATCAGCATGCAAAGAGGTAAGAATATTTCAGTTATGATGCCTTATGCAGATAGTTTAAAATATATCGCTGACTGGTATTGCCAATTATGGGCTGAAAGCCTCGGTAAAGCCGTTGATCTCAATGGAAATACGGTAAATGTAGGTCAAACTCCTGTTAAATCATTGGGTGTTACCGATCAACATAGCCAAGTTCAGCTTTATACAGAAGGTCCCTTTGATAAAGTTGTTACGTTTATAGCTGTAGACAATTTCCGTTCATCTTATGTAATTCCTCAAGGATTACCCGATTTCCCCGATGTAAACTTCCTTTGCGGTAATGACCTTGCAACATTGTTAAATAATGAAAGAATTGCAACAGAGTATGCTTTAACGAAGGCAAAGAGAGCTAATAGAACTATTTATCTTCCCGAGGTAAATGCAAGAACATTAGGTCAGCTTCTTTATTTCTTTATGTTAGAGACCGCTTATTGTGGTGCTATGCTCGGAATCGATACATTTAATCAACCTGGTGTAGAAGAAGGCAAAAAAGCTACATTCGCACTCTTTGATAGAAAGGGCTTCGAGGCTAAAAAGGCTGAACTCCAATCTGCAAAGAAAAAATCAGATAAATTCATCATTTAATTAATAAAATCAAACAAAGGACAAGGGAACATACATGTACTACAAGATCAATACATACGGCTGTCAAATGAATGTACACGAAAGCGAAAAACTAGCCGGAATACTTAGAGAGCTTGGTTATACCGAAACCGATAAGGACGATATTGCCGATATAATTCTCTTTAATACCTGCTGTATTAGAGAAAATGCCGAAGACCGTCTATTTGGTAATGTAGGCGCTTTAAAACAGCTTAAAAGGGCTAAAAAGGAGTTAATTATCGCTGTTGTCGGTTGTATGACCCAGCAAAACGGTATGGCTGAGCTTCTAAAGAAAAAATATCCTTATGTGGATATTATTTTAGGCACATCCAATTTAGAACAGCTTTCCGATGCTGTGCTTAATATTAGACGTAAAAAACGTACTTTATGCATACAAGATCCAACCGTTGATCCCGATAAAAAACTTCCTGTATTTAGGACAAGCTATCCTAATGCATGGGTTAATATCATGTATGGCTGTAATAATTTCTGTACATACTGTATAGTTCCCTATGTTCGTGGTAGAGAAAGAAGCAGAAGAGAAGAGGATATCATAGATGATTGTAAGAGATTGCTACAAGAAGGCTATAAGGAGATCACATTATTAGGTCAAAATGTTGATAGCTACGGTAGCGACCTTACAGGATGTAATTTTGCTTCACTTCTACAAAAGGTCGCCAATTTAGGCGGTAAATATAGGGTTAGATTTATGACCTCCCATCCAAAAGATCTTAACGACGAAACTATCGAGGTCATAGCTAATAATCCTAATATCTGTAAGAATATACATTTACCTGTTCAATCGGGTTCATCGTCCGTTCTTAAAGCAATGAATCGTAAATATACTCATGAATCCTATCTTGAAATAATTGATAAGATTCGAGCAAAAATGCCTAATTGCGGTATAACCTCCGACATTATGGTCGGTTTCCCGACAGAAACAGAGGAAGATTATCTTGAAACGCTTTCTTTGACTGAAAAGGTGCGTTTTTCTAATGCCTTTACCTTTGTCTATTCACCAAGAGTTGGTACTCCTGCCGCTAAAATGGAGCAACTTTCCGATTCCGTTAAAAAGGCAAGAGTCACACGCTTAGTGGAGTTACAAAATAATATTTCTAAGGAGATAAGCCAAGAGTATTTAGGTAAAACGCTTGAAATATTAGTCGAAGATGTTAATCCTAAATATGAGGGCACCGTTTGCGGTAGGACAGATTCGGGTAGATTGGTCACTTTTAAAGGTGATAAGTCATTGATAGGATCATTTGTTGATGTAAAAATTACCGAAACACAGTCTTCGGCATTATTTGGAATAGGAGTGCTATAATTATGGAGATTGATCTCAATAAAATATCATCGATGATGCGTCAGTATCTCGATACAAAAGAACAATATAAAGATTGTATACTTCTTTATCGTCTTGGTGATTTTTACGAGATGTTTTTTGACGACGCCATAATTGCATCGAAGGAACTCGAATTAACTCTTACCGGGCGAGATTGCGGATTGAAAGAGCGTGCTCCGATGTGCGGTATGCCTTATCATGCGGTAGATACCTATATTTCAAAACTTATATCTAAGGGTTATAAGGTAGCAATATGCGAGCAGTTGACATCACCAAAGGATCAAAAAGGCTTAGTAGAGCGTGATGTTGTAAGAGTTATCAGTGCCGGTACGATTGTAGAAGACTCTATTCTCGATGATAAGAAAAATAATTTTATTGCAAGTATTTTCGTTGATGTCGGCGGAGTAGGTATATCTTGGGCTGATTTAAGTACAGGCGAGCTTAATATGATCGAATATTTAGGCGATGATGCAATAAAGAATGCTGAAAGCATGCTTAATAGTATACATGCATCTGAAATTATTTGTAATAGCGGAGCTAAAGATGTCTTTTCTTCCGAAGCCTTGTATAAGGTCAAGCCTCAACTTTATTTTGATTGGGCATATAGATTTGCTGAAGCAAACGGAATACTTTTAAAGCAATTCAATGTTTCTACTCTTGAAGGATTTGAGGTACAAGATAAGAAACACGGCATTCCTGCTTGCGGTGCCTTAATACAGTATTTTAACGAAACACAAAAAAGATTTTTGTCACAATTCACAAAGGTCACCTATGTGCAGAACAACGATATAATGCTTATCGATGCTAATACACGCAGGAATCTTGAGTTGACAGAAACACTAAGAGATAGGCGTAAGGTGGGGACACTTCTTTGGTTGATGGATAGAACTCAATCCTCGATGGGTGCTCGTAAGATACGTAAATGGGTGGATGCACCACTTCAAAATCCGGTACATATCAATCAAAGATTGATGACAGTCAAAGAGTTGGTTGAGAATAGTAAATTAAGAAACGAATTGATTAATGCATTCGGACCAATGAGAGATCTTGAAAGACTTGCAACAAAGGTCGCATTCGGTACGGTAAATCCAAGAGAAATGTATAGCATTGCTCAATGTCTGCTCCTTCTACCTGTTTTTAAATCTATTTTATCAAAAGCAAAATCGGGCCTATTGCATGAGGTAGAAAAAAGGATCCACGTTTTTGATGATATAACCGAAAAAATATCAAGAGCTATCGTCGAAAATGCGCCTGTTGTTATTTCGGACGGCGGTTTTATAGCACCGGGATATGACAGCGAAGTGGATAATTTACGCTCGATAAAAGATAATGCAAATGAATGGCTTCGTAAATATGAAGCGTCGGAGCGTGAAAAAACAGGTATAAAAACACTTAGAATATCCAATAATAAGGTATTTGGTTATTATATCGAAGTAACAAAAAGCTTCGTTGATCTTGTACCGGATTCATATATAAGAAAGCAAACTACCGTTAATTCGGAAAGATATAAAACACAAGAGCTTGCAGACATGGAAGGAAAGATATTTAATTCTCATGATCTTGCTGTTCAAAAGGAAATGGATATTTTCTATTCACTTAAAGAAGAATTGTTGAATATCGTTTCTCCAATGCTCACAACTGCTAACTCATTAGCAGTCTTAGACTGTTTATTGTCGTTTGCTATTGTAAGCTACGAAAACAATTATGTTTGCCCGATCATTAATAATAAGGTAAAACATTATAAGATAGTCGGTGCAAGACACCCTGTTGTAGAAAAACTTATCGATAAAAATAAGTTTATTGCTAATGACTGTACCCTTGACGATGACTGCCGTACTATGATAATTACAGGTCCTAATATGGCAGGTAAGAGCACATACATGCGTCAGATTGCATTAATAGTTTTAATGGCACATACAGGTTGTTTTGTTCCTTGTACAAAGGCTGAAATCTGTGTTACCGATAGAATATTCACCCGTGTAGGTGCAAGCGACGATCTATCTAATGCTCAAAGTACCTTTATGGTAGAAATGATAGAGGTTGCCAATATATTGAATTATGCGACTTCAAAAAGTCTACTGATACTTGACGAAATAGGTAGAGGAACATCTACTTGCGACGGACTATCCATTGCTTGGTCTGTGCTTGAGTATGTAAATAAGGTCATCAAGTGTAAAACACTTTTCGCAACACACTATCACGAATTGACAGACCTTGAAACAAAGATGGACGGTATTAAAAATTATAGAATACTTGTTAACGAAATGCAAGATACCGTGATATTCCTACATAAGATAGCAAGAGGTGGAACAAATAAGAGCTTTGGTATAGAGGTTGCAGGCTTAGCAGGTGTCCCAAAAGCTGTTACAGATAGGGCTAAACAAATATCTAAAGAACTTGAAAAACGGACCATAAAGGATAATGAAGCTATCATTGAGGGTGCGTTAGGAGAACAAACGCATCAGCAAATGGATATGTTTTCTAATCAGTTGGGCGAGGAAATACTTGGAATATTAAAGGAAACCGATGTAAATTCGCTTACGCCTATGCAAGCTTTGATAGCATTATCTGATTTGGTCGAGAGGGCAAAGAATGGCTAAAATTAATGTATTAGACAGTAGTATTTATAATAAAATTTCGGCTGGCGAGGTCGTTGAAAAACCGTCAAGTGTAGTAAAGGAACTTGTCGAGAACTCTATCGATAGCGGTGCAACCGAGATAATCGTTTCTATCAAAGAAGGCGGTGTAAGCTTTATTGAGGTATCCGATAACGGTTCGGGAATTGAGAAAGATCAGTTCGATAAGGTATTTTTACCCCATGCAACGAGTAAAATTGCCTTAGCAAGTGATCTCGAAGCTATTTCTACCCTTGGTTTTAGAGGAGAGGCAATGGCAAGCATTGCATCTGTTTCTATGGTCAAGCTCGAATCAGCTGTTGAAAACGGAGATGCTTATTCGGTCGAATGTAATGGAGGTGTTTTAAGTGAAACTATACCTGCATCAAGAGCAAAGGGAACAACAGTAACCGTTAGAAATCTATTTTATAATACGCCTGCAAGACTTAAGTTTTTAAAGAAAGATAAGAGCGAAGAAAGAGATGTTATCTCTATTATGGAAAAACTCGCATTTGCCAATTATTTTATTAGGATCGAGGTATATGCGGACGGTAAAGCTGTTTTCAAAACTCGTGGAGAGGGGCTTTTACAATGTATAGAAGCTATCTACGGTAAGGATATTTCCGAGAATCTGCTTGAAATAAATGTAGAACAATACGGAATGAAAATGAGCGGATATATTTCAGATGTTTCGTTTTCAAAACCTACGAGATCATATCAAACATTTATCGTAAACGGTAGAGTTGTTAGTAATACATCCCTTGTGACCGCTTTAAATAAGGTCTACGAAGACTTTTTTGTTAAACGCTCATATCCGTTTGGTATTCTTGAATTAACGCTCAGTGCGGACGAAATCGATGTCAATGTGCATCCTGCAAAAACAGAAATAAGATTTGAATACCATAATAAAATCTATTCATTCTTACAACGCAATCTTAAAAAGAGATTGGAGGAAAGTTTATACGAACAGAGAATAGTATTTGCAAAACGTGACGGAGTGGTAGATGAAGAATGGATGACACCTTTCCAAACTGAAAATGAAGAAAAAATTGAGAGCGAAATAGAAGAGCCAAAAAGTACTGTATTCGATCAAGTGGAGTTCGATAGAGAAAAGAGCTATCAAAAGAGCAAAATGGACGCATTCAATGCGTTTGCTATGGGTGGTGACTTCTCTATTAAAATAGATCCCAAACCTACTGAAAATCCCCCTAAAACTAATAGTTTAGCATCTTTTTGTGAAGCTGACTTCGATACTGTTCAATCATCTGCTTTTGAAGATTTCGATCAGCTCGAGCCTGTTTATGAGCCTCAACGCATACAAATCGATAATCATCCGATAATTAACTATGATTACCGAATTGTTGGTCAGGTTTTTGGCACTTATATAATGCTTGAATTTGAGGATTATTTGATGCTTATTGATCAGCATGCAGCAGCCGAATATACTCTTTATGAAAGGCTGAAAAAACAAATAGACGAAAAAAGAATTGAAATTCAACCGCTAATGTTACCTATTACATTGACTTTGGATAATGATAATATATCCATTTTTGAAGAAAATTTGGAGTCGATAAGAGCTATTGGTGTTGAAATCGAAAAAATAACTGATAACGAATACAGTATTACTGCACTTCCTTTACTTTTGGCTGAACTCGATTTTAATAAGCTTGTCGGTTATTTATTTGCCGACGAGGATCCTGAACTCGGACTAAGAGAAAGATTGATGACAAAAGCTTGTAGGGCAGCTATTAAGGGTAATACCTATCTTGATAACCAATCTATCGAAATATTCCTAAAATCGTTGTTTAAGGACGGAATGCACCCTAAATGTCCACATGGTAGGCCAAGCTATATTAAGCTTACTAAGAAAGACCTTGAAAAAATGTTTTTACGAATAGTATGAGAAAACTAATTGTTATTACAGGCTGTACGGCAACCGGTAAAACGAGCCTTTCGGTTGAGTTAGCTAAAAGGCTTAACGGAGAAATTATTTCAGCCGATAGTATGCAAATATACCAAGGAATGGATATAGGAACCGCTAAGGTGTCCTTAGAAGAAGCATGCGGAATACCTCATCATATGATAGATATAGTCAATCCCAATACTCGATTTACTGTTGCCGAATATCAAGAAATGGCACTTAAAATTATTGATGATATTTATTCAAGAGGTAAAACTCCGATTATAGTAGGTGGAACCGGGTTGTATATTAATTCATTAATTTATAAAATGACCTTTTCAGACTATGATGTAGATCTCAAAAATCGAATTCGAGAAATGTCAGAACGGGTATCGAAGCAAGAATTATGGGATTACCTATATTCACTTGATAAGGATCGTGCTAATGAATTATCCGTTAATGACGTAAAAAGAGTTTCAAGAGCTATTGAAATTGCGTTATCCAATACAAAAGCGACGGAAGACGAAACAAAGATTAGGCGTTTTGATTCAATGATCTATATATTGAATGGCGATAGGGCGGATATATATGACCGCATAAATTCACGTGTTGATATTATGATCGAAAACGGCTTGATAGGAGAAGTTATGTGCTTGCTCAATAGCGGAATTGAAAGAGATTCTCAAGCTATTCAAGGCATTGGATATAAAGAAATTACCGAGTATTTAGACGGTAATTGTACCCTTAACGAAGCTATTGAATTAGTAAAAAGGAAGAGTAGGAATTACGCAAAAAGACAGTTAACTTGGTTTAAGAGATACTATCCCGATGCAACATATTTAGATTATAAAAATAAGGAACAAAATATACAACAAATTATTAACGATTATCATGAATGATCATATTAATGAAGTAAAAAAAATAATAGAGCAAGCTGAAAACGATGCTCAAAACATTTTCAAAAAAGTAGAAGATATAGCTCTATATAACCAAGAAAAGGTTCTTGATGCATTTCGTAAGGAAGAAATTGCCGAAAGGCATTTAAAGGGATCGTCAGGATATGGCTACGGTGATATCGGTAAAGAGGCATTGTGCCGTCTGTATGCCGATGTTTTTCATACCGAATCAGCACTTGTTTCACCCCTTATTGCAAACGGTACGCATGCTCTCACTATCGCATTATTCGGATTATTAAGGCAAGGTGATACTTTATACAGCATCACGGGTGCACCGTATGACACTCTCAGGGGCGTAATTTCAGGCACTGGCGGTTCATTAAGAGAATATGGCATCAATTATAAAGAAACCGAATTATTAGACGGAAAATTCGATTTTGACGCTATAAAACAAGTGCTTACAGAGGATAAAACAATAAAAGTAGTATTTATTACAAGAAGCAGAGGTTACAGTATAAGAGATGCACTTTCTTGTGAATATATAGGTGAAGCTGTAAAAGTTGTTAAATCAGTTAACAAAAATTGTATTGTTTTCGTGGATAATTGCTATGGTGAATTTACCGATAGGGTAGAGCCGACTGATTTTGGCGTAGATGTTTTGGCCGGATCTTTGATAAAAAATATTGGTGGTGGAATTGCACCTACAGGCGGTTATATAGCAGGAAAAGAAAGACTCGTAGAGGACTGTGCAAATAGACTTACTGCACCGGGATTGGGAAATGAAGTCGGTTCATATATTACAGGCTATGCAAACTATTATGAAGGGCTTTTTTTAGCCCCGAGTGTTGTCAAAAATGCTATTAAAGGGAGCATTCTTGTGGCGTATGCATTAGAAAAAATCGGTTATAAAACAACACCGACACCCGATAAAATGTGTAACGATATTATTCGATCGATAAGGTTTAATACAAAAGAAGAACTGATCTCCTTCATTCAAATGATACAGTATTATTCACCGATCGATTCCAATGTTTTACCAATGCCATGGGCGATGCCTGGATATGATGATGAAGTCATAATGGCAGCAGGAACATTTGTTGCGGGAGCAAGTATCGAGCTTTCGGCTGATGCGCCGATAAGAGAACCATACATTGCTTATTTACAAGGCGGAATAACCTATGAGCATGTAAAGATTGCATTGAAAGGAATCCTATTGAAGCTATTATATAATGAAGTATGTTAATCGATTTACCTATACATTTTATACAGTGTGTATACAAAATGTATAGGTATTTTTATTAATTCAAACCAACGGTTCTTTTAATTTAGATTGCTGAGAAAATAATACAATTCTCTGTACATTATATACAGTAAATATACAAAATATACAGTGTTATTCAATTCGTATAAATAATGTACGATTCGTATAGAGGATGTACATTATGTATAGATGATGTACAATTTGTACAGACTATGTATGATTTGTACAGTTAGTGTATAATATGTATAGTTGTTATCTTGTACGTGTAATAGGTGTATATTATGTATAGTTGCTGTATAAAATATACAGATAGAGGTTTGTTATTTGATACTATACAAAAAAATACAGTACATGTATAAAATGTATAGCAAGTGGTTGAACTATTAAATCAATGATTTTGGTAATGTATTGATAGGGTAGTTGATGGATATGATTTTTTTACCTATACATAATATACAGTAACAGTACATAATGTACAGAGAATGTAATTGATTGATAAATAGACATATATAATGGTCACATTTTTAAAAAGTATCCCATGGCAAAAAATATTCTATTCGACAAAAATCGGGCGATATGTACATTCTATACAGTTATTGTTTTTCAAGTTAGATAGGAGTTTTTGAAATAGGGTAGATGTGTTCTATCCTAAGCCAAATATTGACAATTATTGCAGATGCACTTTTTGTAAAAATGTAAACTTTGTTATATCTATTCGCAAAAGAATGCTTTTGCGAATAGATTATGGGTAAAAATG
>CAZUET010000036.1:0-14781 GCA_964619685.1 uncultured Christensenellaceae bacterium | reverse complement strand
GATTAACTGCTGTAACTTTCTTTTCTTTACCGTCAAACATTCCTAATGGTGTTGGTATAAATGTATCATCAGTCTGTATCAGCTCTTTGATTTCGCCCTTTTGGAGTGAAGTATTTATCTGCGTTTTTTCGTCATCGGATAATCTTTTTCTAAGCGGAATAAAAAGCTTTCCTTTTTCAATAGATGCAGTTTCATTATATTCGGGGTTGCGAATATAATCATTAATTATTTCGCCTTGTGATAACTCGATAATTCTATCGGCATACTCGGCAGCATCGTTAAGATTGTGTGAAACGATAAGGACCAGCCTATCTTTTGATAATCGTTTCAATAAAGATAGTATTTGCTCGGTGATCTTACTATCAAGATTCCCGGTAGGCTCGTCTGCAAGTATTATTGTAGGATCCTTGACAAGTGCTCGTGCAATTGCAACTCTTTGCTTTTCCCCACCCGACATTTCTTTTGGGTATCTATTCTCATAGCCCGATAAACCAACATCAGCTAATGCTCTCATTATTTTATCATCGTCTTTTTCGCCTTGCAATGATAGTGATACCCCTATATTTTCCTTAATGGTCAACTCGTCAATTAGGTGATAGTCTTGGAATATATATCCAACCGTTGCGTTTCTGTATTCAACAAGATGCTTCTCGTTATAATTATTGATAGCAATACCGTCAACATCGATAACACCTTCGGTCATTTCTTCAAGACCGCCCAATATAGACAGTAATGTAGTTTTACCGCTTCCCGACTTGCCTATAATAAATACAAAACCACTATCATCCAAAGTGAACGATACATTGTTAAGTGCTATACACTTATCCTTTTTAATGCTTTTATAAACCTTAGTTAACCCTTTGACTTCTATCATAAGATTCTCCCCAAATTGATATTTATAGTATAGTACAATTAACATTTTGTGTCAATAGCTAACAACAAAATCGACTTTTGATTTTTCGAATCATTCCTATACATAATGTACATATCTAAAGAATATATTTTTATTAAAAAATAGAATTGTTTTAGAAAAAATCATCAAAATACGGTAAATAAAGAGGTAAAATATATTTGTAACGAAAAAATGCGGTGATGCAGTAACATACGGGATGAAACTCCTCACAAAATATAAGATAAAATAGCTATGGATATTCCAATTTTAAAATTAAAACAACGAATATATTACGTTAACGGATGAAAAAATAAGACAACGTTTTATAATCAGGCTCTCTTTTTTGGTTTTTAATGGTCAAGGTTATGGACTTGACCTAACGTTGATAGGTTTTAAACTAAGCTCACTATCATACTCCGCAATATATAGAATTAGTTGAGTTGTATTTTTATTGAAGAAAGTGAATTACCAAAGAGGTTCTTGACAAAAGAATGTAAGTGTGGTAAATTATCATTAAGATTTACAGTTATTTTGGTCGATTCTGCTATAACGCATTTTTCAATAAAAGGAAAGGAGATGTAAGGGGATGATTAAAATTTTTATTTCGTCGACATTCAGCGATATGCAATCAGAAAGAGAAATTATACAAAAAAACGTATTGCCAAAACTTTGCCATTTTTCAAGAAGAATAGGACAGGATGTTTCCATTGTTGACTTGCTTTGGGAAAATTCGGGTAAAGAGATGACTTCAGATGAGCTTGTGTCCAAAATTCTTTCTAACTGTGCAAAAGAAATTGAATCTTGTCAGCCATATTTCGTTTTATTGCTTGGTGATAGATATGGTACAATACCGAATGATGTTTCACTAAAGTCTTTTTTGAAAGAGCATCCGGAAATTCCTGTCGAAATGGCAAAAAACAAAAGTATCACCGAAATTGAACTCATGTTGGCTATTCAAAAGATAGCCGATCCTTCCAAACTGATCGTTTGTATAAGAAATTCAGAGCTTTTGGGTAAAATTCCGCAGCAGTACCGCTCAAATTATTCCGATGTTGGCGAAAAGGCGGATTTGATGGCCTTGTTTAAGGAAAAGATTTCAAACAGTAGCAATGTAGAGGTTATATCTTATCAAGCTGACTGGGACGAGGAGAAATCTGCAGTTTACGGTCTCAACTCGTTTGCGGAGCAATTAACCGATGCCTTGATGCAACAGATAATTGAAAATATTGGTCAAATTGAAACCGCACCCGAAAAAAAGGCTGATGCTTTTGATAGTATGACCATACAAGAAGCAATCTTTATTGGTACTAAAAAGTTTTATGGCGATTACGTCGATGCATATAAATGCTTGGATAAAAATCAATCTAAAGTTATGAGTTATTTTCAAAAGATTTTGGAAGAGAATCAAGATTTTATGGAAATGATTCGTCTATTTATTTTCAAATATGCTGAAAAAATACAAAACAAGCATTTGCTACTTGCAGCAATTAGAACAACCGATGTAGCAGAATCAATGGCACAGGCTTTAAATCGTTATGCTTATAAGATGAAAGAGTTAGAGAAAGAAGCTTTTTGGAAAGAACAAGAAAACAGTTTGCATGCGGATGCATTGCTTTATCGTTCAATAAAGGCACTGCTTGAAGGGGATACTTTTATAACCGAACAAAAGAAAGCGCATTTGGTAGATAGATTCTATTACGCCATTACAGATATGAGATTATTTGCTTTCTGTATTGAAAAGGGTGGAACAATTCTTAATAAATATCTTGACTTTGTTCGAGGAAAGGAGCATAAACATTGGTACAATATTTATCAAGAGTTGGCTAAAACTAATCACAAACGGATAAAAAAAGACATGCAAGTGATAGGAAGGTATCTGTGCGAACATATTGATGAGCTTGAAGTTAAGCGTATTCTCTATCATAGTATTTTTTACGAATCTCTTGCCTTAGAATATGCATATAAAAATCACCGTAAAGATATAGCTGAGAAAATCGTATACAACGGATACGATCATTATCTCGAACTTAGTACTTTGTATATTCTTCGCCAATATGATAGAGTATTATACCATAACATGATCAACGATTTGAAACGCATTTGCTTAATTCGAGCAATTGTTCAATTTGAATATTTTTATTTTAGACGCGATCTCTGTAATACGTATGGTAGTATTTTTTGCGATGAATTTGTAAAATTGGCTATTGAAGCAATAGAAAAATTAAAGTATGCGGAAAAAGATGATCCCCGACTGTCCGAGAAAAGGAAAACTCCAAATTGGGCTGAATAATACTTTATTTGCCTTTTAAGAGAATCCGACTCTTCACCGTCTTAAAAATAGTGTTTGGCACATACCCGTAATTAACCAAATAATGAATGTCTTTGTTCAATTGATGGTTTGATTCCATTGGTCTATCTACAATGACATTGACGATCTTCCCTAACATGAAATGCTCCTTGTAACACTTTTTAGATAATAAGTTTAAATCAAGATACCGTTACAATGATCAATCTCGTGTTGAATTATTTGGGCAGTCCACCCTGTGTATGTTTCGGTACGCCATTTAAATTCGGAATTTTGGAAGCGTACCTTTATAGAATGAAAGCGTTTACACTGACGAGGAGATCCAAGAAGGGATAAGCAACCTTCTTGGGTGTCATATTCATTATTGGCTTCGACTATTTCCGGATTAAACATAATCGTATACTTGGGCATTATTTTGCTTTCATCCAAAAATACAATCAACCTTTTATTAATTCCGATCATATTGGCAGCCATTCCGACACATTCGGTACGGTGGGCGATTAATGTATCCTTTAGGTCTTGTGCGACTTTTAAGTCGAGTTTGGTTGCGGAAACTGATCTTTGTGCAAGAAGTAATGGGTCGTGGATTATATCCTTTATCATTTTATCTAAATTCCCCGTGAACCCTGAAATATTAAAGTTTGCTTATAGCACATTCAAGGGTATTTTCTAAGAATGATGCGACTTCAAAAAGAGGTTGGTCTAATCCGTTATCAAGCTCAATTGTTTGTTGTAAAACATCAAAATATTCTTTATTTCCATTTTGTAAAATAGGATAGTTTTTAACAATATTCTCAACATAATGCATCATATCTTCGTGAGAATTCAGCCCGTTATCTTCGAAGAACTTTACTTGAAGTTGCAAATATGATTTTAAAACATCCGCATTAGGACGGAAAACAAAATCATTTTCATCCATAAAACCGAGCCTGGTATCAGAACGATTAGCAAAGCAATCGGCAATCATAACCAAATCACCAAAATCACGGAATGTCAATAATTCAAATGGTAATTGACGCATAAGCCATGGTGCAGGCATAAAAGAAATATATTCAGCAGTTTCGGCATCGTCCATATCAAAGCGCTTTATTGCGTTTGTTAGATAGATATCGTGATATTTACGCATTAACTCGATTATAAGAGAGTCGGCAGGATCATCATCGGAATCTAATAAGAATTTGACCATCAAATCAAAATCTAAGTCAAACGTAAAGAAGTTATGAAAATAAGTGTAAACATCTTCACCGCATTTATCATAAAAAAATGAACTATCGAATTCTCCGCCGTCAGGCATCAATATTTTTTCTGCTGCTTGTTTAAGCGCATCAACCTTTGCACGAGCATCATGAAACTCAAGAAGGTCGTCTAAGCTTTCATTTTGCACTTTTTTGAGAGCTTCTTCGTAGGATATTCCTTCATAACGCATAAGCAAGTTGAGGCATACATTTCTCGCAGGAGAAAGCCTAAGATTGTTTTTTTCCATAAATTCTTTTTTATTATTTTCGTTCATAGATAGTCCTTAATTAATAAATGGTCGTAATTTTTCGATGCGTTTGTTGATTTTTTGTACTTTTATCCGTTTTATTGACAACATTTATTTTTATATTCACTGCAAATGCCTATAAAATATTCGAATATTCTATTGTCATCATCCAATTCGGGATGGAACGCCAATGCTATTTGATTACCCTCTCTTGCAGCGACTGCTTTACCGTCAACCTCTGCTAAGATTTCGGAATTTCCCTTTTTTTCGATATATGGTGCACGAATAAAGGTCATTGGAATGTCGCCGATGGGTTCAAAGTGAGATATTGTTCTAAAACTACCGAGCTGTCTACCGTAAGCGTTGCGTTTTACTCTTATACTCATAGTGCCAAGATGCTTGATGTCATACCCTTCGAGGCTATCTGCTAAAAGAATCATTCCCGCACAAGTTGCAAATACCGGAAGTCCGTTATTGATCTTCGTGCGAAGAGGTTCGAGTAGTTCTAATTCTCTTAACAATTTACCCATTACAGTGCTTTCTCCACCGGGTAATGCAAGTCCGTCGATTGTTCCGTTTAGATCGGATAATTGTCTTATTTCAAACACTTCATGACCAAGTGCACGGAACTTACGAGCATGCTCGGTAAAATCACCCTGAAGTGCCAAAACGCCGATACGCATTAGTTACCTCTTTTAGCCATCAATAAGGATATTTCGTCCTCATTGATTCCAACCATAGCTTCGCCAAGGTCTTCCGATAATTCCGCAATCATCTTGGGGTCATTGTAATTAGTTACAGCCTTAACTATTGCTGCTGCACGCTTTTTAGGATCTCCCGATTTAAATATACCGGATCCGACAAATACACCCTCTGCACCTAATTGCATCATTAAAGCTGCATCTTGAGGAGTTGCAACGCCACCGGCTGCAAAGTTGACAACCGGCAATTTTCCATGCTCGTGGACATATAAAACCAAATCATATGGAACTTGCAATTCTTTGCTTGCATTATATAATTCATCCTCGGACATCGATTGTAAACGCCTAATTTCAGCATTCATGGTTCTCATATGACGAACTGCTTGAACAACATCGCCGGTTCCCGGTTCGCCCTTTGTTCTAATCATGCTCGCACCCTCGTTTATTCTTCTAAGTGCTTCACCAAGATCTTTTGCACCACAAACAAAAGGCACATCGAATTTGCGTTTATCGATGTGGTATTTATCGTCCGCGGGGGATAAAACTTCGCTTTCGTCAATAAAGTCAATATCTATTGCCTGTAAGACCTGTGCTTCTACAAAATGACCAATTCTACATTTTGCCATTACGGGTATTGAGACTGCTTCCATTATGCTTTTGATCATCTTTGGGTCGCTCATTCTCGATACACCGCCTGCTGCTCTAATATCGGCAGGAATCTTTTCAAGAGCCATTACTGCACATGCTCCTGCTTCTTCTGCAATACGTGCTTGCTCCGGTGTGGTTACATCCATTATTACTCCACCCTTCATCATCTCGGCAAGCTGTTTATTTAATTCATATCTATTATTCGCCATATAGATTACTCCTTGCGTTATTATAAAAGTTATGTTATAATGATAACACAATTTTACCGTTAATGCAATTTCAATAACGGTGTTTGTATAAATTTATTATGAGGAATCCATTATGAATATGCCTATTTATTCGAAAAGTCTGCTTTCGCTTGTTTCATCTGTTCTAAAATATTATGGAGTGCCGACTGAGCACTCAACATTATCAGATGTCGATAAACTCCTAAATAAGGGCTATAAGAATGTTGTAATCATGCTTTTTGATGGTATGGGTGATGCGATATTAAGAAGGCATTCCGATAGTTGTGAATATCTCATTCAAAATGAAAAGGATATAATATCGTCGGTATTTCCGCCTACAACCACAGCAGCAACTACAACGATGGTTTCCGGATTATCACCTATTGAACATGGTTGGCTTGGTTGGACCTTGAGATTTAAAGACATTAATAAAAATGTATGCCTATTTCCAAATACCGAGTTTTTACTAAACACGCCTGCTGCAGATTATAATGTTGCAGAAAAATATTTAGGATACGAAAGTGTTTTTGAAAAGATTCGCAGGGCAACGGATGGTAAAATTAGAACGGAATATATTTCCGCATTTTCGGAGCATAAAGCAGATACCCTCGATGATATATTACAAAAAACTATCTCTATTTGTAACGATCCCGAGAAAAAGTATATCTACACATATTACAAGCAACCCGACTTCGATATGCACGATCTTGGTGTTGGGCATGAAAGAGTTAAAGAAGATCTTCAAGCGATAAATAATGCAGTCGAAGAACTGGCAAAAAATGTTGATGATACTCTGATTATTGTTACTGCCGACCACGGGTTAATAGATGTCGAATGGGACTTTTTACCCGAATATCCTGATATATGGGACTGTTTAGAAACCATTCCTCAAATAGAAACAAGAGCAATGACTCTGTTTGTCAAGAAAGGGCTCGAAGAACAATTCGCTAACGCATTTAATAAGCATTTTGCTGAAGATTATGAGTTGATGACTACAAAAGAAGCCCTGTATAAGAACATTTTCGGCACTGGCAAAAAGCATCCGTTGATAGACGAGATTCTTGGGCAATATGTAGCAGTCGCCAAAGGAAAATGCTCTATTGCATTGACAGAAAGAACTGATGATGTTTTTAAAGCCGCACATGCGGGAACCACCGACGACGAATATAGAGTCCCCCTTATTATCATAGAAAAACCAAAAACCAACTAATCAAAAGAATTAAACGCTCCTTGTAAGATTGGGAGCGCTTTTTATATTTCTTCAAATTTGTAATTATGCTGAGGAAAAGCACAGTATTAAACATAAACCTTTTCTATCCGATAATTGTTTCTATACATAGCAAGAAATAGAAAGGCGGTTGACGCTAAATAGCTTTGTAGTTTCTTTTTTATAATTATTTACTAAGCCTTCTCGATGCGGTCAATATATCATTTTTATCGGCAAAGGCTGAAAATCTAAAATAATGTTCACCGCCTTTTCCGAAGCCAATTCCTGCGGTTCCGATTATTTGATATTGCTCTAACATATCATTAAAGAATTGCCAAGAATCTTTTTTACAGTCTACCCATATATATGGTGAATTTTGTCCGCCATATATGCTAAAACCAAGGGTTGATAAGGAGTTTTTTAACAATTTCGCATTTTCTAAATATTCATCAATTTTAGTGTTGCAGGCAGTTATTCCCGTAGGTGTCAATGTGCTTTCAGCGGCTCTTTGCATAATATACGATACGCCGTTGAATTTTGTTGCATGTCGTCTTTTCCATAATTTATTGAGCTTAGCCATTGTCGGGGCGGTTGTTTTTATTATAGAGTATCCGACTCGCAAGCCTGTGAACGATGCTCGTTTTGAAAAGCTTCCTATTTCTATGCAACAGTTTTCGCTTCCGTCTATTTCGAATATGCTATGAGGGTTGTCGTCACGGATAAACGATTCATATGCGGAGTCGAATATAATTATTGATTTTGAGTGTCGTGCAAACTCCACCCATTCCTCAAGCTTAGACCTCGAATAAGCCGTACCTGTCGGATTATTTGGAGAGCATAAATAAATCAAATATGGTTGCACTTTAATGCCCTTTGGGGAGGGGCAAAAGTTCGAGATACTGTTACATATTACGGTTTTGATTCTATTTCCTTTTAAAATATTTATATCTACATATGCAGGATAAACGGGGGTAGGAATAAGGGCTGTCGGGCGAGAGAAAAGGTCAAGAATATTACCTATATCGCTTTTTGCACCATCTGATATAAAAATATCATCGATATCGAGAGAAACATTATATCGTTTATAGTAGTTTATGATCTTCTCTCTAAGAAACGGATAACCTTGCTCGGGTGGATAACCGTGAAAGGTGGACGGACTAAGATACTCGTCTGTTGCATTTTTTATTGCATTGATAACATGCTCGGGCAATCCGCCACGCACATCTCCGACACCGAGATCGATAATATTGCAGTCGGGGTGTTGAAATAGATATTCTTGTTTACGTCTCCGTATTTCGGTAAAAAGGTAATTTTTGCCAAGGTGATTGAAGTATTTATTGTATTTCATCGAATTCTATTACTCCGTCAAACACATGTGCTACCGCACCCTTCAAAAGTGCATTTTCGTCTTTGTCAATATAAACATATAAGTTACCACCTGTCATTCTTATTTCTATCCATTCGCACCGATTTCTCATACCGATTATCGTACTAACAAAAGCCACCGCCACTGCACCTGTTCCGCAAGAATAGGTTTCGCCTGATCCTCTTTCCCATACTCGAACGCTTATGGTGTTATCATTCATATTAACAAATTCTACATTGGTTTTGTTAGGGAAAAGCGGATGATTTTCAATAAGTGCACCCACTTTATTGATATCCATAGGCATGCACATAACAACGCAATGTGGATTTCCGACATTGACTGCGGTGGACGGATAAATAGTATCGTCAATTATGAGTGGTATATTCATAAGTTGTTTTAGATTGTTTTCAATTATAATAGGTTTACCCATTTCGGCAATATACATACCGTCATCAGCTCGTTGTACCACTCTTATGCCCGACTTTGTTTCGATAGTAAACAGGTTTTTGGTAATTCCTTTAAACCTGTATAGATAATCAGCCACGCATCTTGTTGCATTGCCACATGCTTCAGACTCGGATCCGTCCGCATTTAATATTCGCATTTTTATATCTGCATTATTGCCTTCAAATAAAAATACAGCTCCGTCTGAGCCTATTCCAAAGCGTCTATTGCTTATCGCTTTTGTAAATGATGACTTATCGGCGATTTGATTTAAACTGCAGTCTATGTACACATAATCATTGCCTGTCGCATGGTATTTGCTAAAGCTTACTTTCATTCAATAGATCCTCCAATCCGTATAGTCCCACCTGTGCTTTTACTAAAAATCTACAAGCAACAAACGCTCCGTCTGCGAAAGCCTTTCTGTTTAGTGCAGTATGTGTAAGGGTTATCGTTTCGTTGTCGGTCGAAAAGTTTATTATATGCTTACCGATTTCCGAACCATGCCTAATGGAGTGAATTACAATCTCTTTATTGTTTCGTGGTGAACATTGAGATTTATAAACGACTCTGCCATCGTTGAAGGTCGAAATGCACTCCGCCAAGAGAAAAGCGGTTCCCGACGGCATATCGAGTTTTTGGCGGTGATGACATTCTATTATATCGATCTCTGCATTTGGAAAAGCATTTATAATTGATTTGATCGACCTTAATAGCAGGCATATTCCAAGACTTAGATTTCCGCTTTTGAATATGGGAACATACCGTGCAGTATCCTCTATTATAGACATCTGCTCTTTGTTTTGTCCGGTCGTTGCAATGAGTAAGGGCGTATGAGTTTTAATGGCATAATCCGAAAGCGGTGCAGTCAAACTATGGTCACTAAAATCAACAATGACATCTGCAATTTTAGTGTTGTCATCCAAGAACTCTTTAATATTGTGTCGATCGACATATTTAACTATTTGAACATCGTTAGGACAGGCATCTATCACCGCTTGCCCCATTCTGCCTCTTGAACCAATAAGTATTATATCCATATTGTAATATTATGACGAGCGATGCGGAATTATATCATCAATCGTCCATCATTTAAAGAGGATATGTTGATTTTAAAAAAATGTCACGAAATAAAGAGGGTGCAAATTACACCTAAAACAATATTAGTTGCTTTTTTTTAGAGGATGACACGCAGGTTTGAATGTATTTTACAGAAGAATCATTCTTGACAAATCCTTCCACGATTGCTATAATAAAAAAATAAGGAGGATAATTATGACAAAAAAGAAGAGTTGGATAATTTTAGTAGTCATTATACTTATAATTGCTGTTGTTGGCGCAGGCGTTGCAATATACCCCCCGGCAAGAAATTGGGCAAGCGAAAAAATCAAAGACCTTTCAAACATTTTCAAGTCTGAAGAACAAAAAAAAGAAGAGCTCAAAAAACAAATCAAAGAAGACGACAGATATAAAGAACTCGACGACGACAACAAACAAAAATTTGAAGAAAAGTTTGAACAAATCGCAAACAGCGAAAAATATAAAGAAATGACTGACAAAGAAAAAGAAGAGATTGTTGACAAGCTTGTTGAATCAGAAAAAATCCAACAAGATGTTCAAAAAGAGCAAGAAAAACAAGAGCAAAGAAAAGAAGAACTCAAACAAGAACTCGAGGATTTGTCTTCAAACAAACAAGAACTTGAACAACGCGTTCAAGACCTCAAAGATTCTGGCGCAACAGAAGAGGAAATCAAAGCGGCAGAAAGTGAACAACAAAAAGTTGAAGAACAAATCAAGGCGGCGGAACAAGAGCAAATCTATTATGAAACTTCCGACACTGTGAAAGATGTCGTGGCGAATAATGAACATATTCAAATATTGTATGGAATCTCAATTCAAAAGGTGTTGGGAATTTATAAGTGTGGAGGTGGCTTGATTTATGTTAATGCTGACATTTTGCAAAAAGAAACAATTGCAGGTGTTGAAATCTACACAAAAGCAAATGCACTTTGTCACATTTCGGTTATTATTCCAGAAGAAACAACTGAAGCAATTTTAGAGTGCTTATCAAAGCCTGGTGGTTTTCATATTGAATCCATTTGCACAAACAAAAATGATGAATCTCACAAAGAATATTATGAACAGAACAAACAAACAATGTGTCAAGGAACGTTAAAACATCTCGAAGATCGAGGATATGAATTATCAATCCTCGAATCTTGGGAAGAAGAAAATGACCCAGAGCATCCTTCATTCCTTCTTCGAGTCAAACGTGGTCAAGATGTGGATGACCTGAGTTTCCTTCGCCATGGAGACAGTGTATATTCGCTGCAAACAGTTGAAAAAATCTGCCCCGAGTTTTGGGCACAATTGGAAGCTGAACAAGCGGAAGGCGAATAATGAACTTGAAACAGATTGTAAAAGCTGTGCTAAATGGGATAAAAGATTTTTTTAATTAATGTTGGTGCCAATGTAACAGCAATGATTATTACAGCAAAAATGAATAGATTTTAATATATAAAAAACCTCACCCTTGAGCTACTAACTCTTGGATGAGGTTTTCATTTTGTCTTGATTTGGAACTTTAGAAATAAAACCCCTAATTATACCCATCTAAAGTTGTGACATTTTTTAGAGAGACCATTTTTACAGTCCCCTATATATTCGATTATCATATTTAATAAATTTGGATTTTGATTATTTTTCTACAGATGCAATATGTCTTGCAACATAAATTCCGCTTGCAGAGGCGTGAGATAATGAGTGTGTAACACCGCTACCGTCGCCTATTACATATAATCCCTTATATTTTGTTTCAAGATCCTTACTTAATTCTACCTGCATGTTATAGAATTTTACCTCTACTCCATATAATAGCGTTTCATCGTTTGCAGTTCCCGGAGCAATCTTATCAAGAGCATAGATCATTTCAATGATATCATCTAATATTCTCTTAGGAATAACCAAGCTTAGATCCCCGGGCGTTGCCGATAGAGTCGGTATAAGGAAGCTTTCTGCAATACGACTTGGAGTACTGCGTCTGCCCCTTATTAGATCGCCAAAGCGTTGCACCATTACCCCACCACCAAGCATGTTGGAAAGTTTTGCAATGCTTTCACCGTATCCGTTACTGTCTTTAAAAGGCTCGGAAAAGTTTTTAGATACCAACAGCGCAAAATTTGTATTATCGGTATGCTTATCTTTATCTTCAAAGCTATGACCGTTTACGGTAACGATTCCGTTAGTGTTTTCATTGACTACTATTCCGTGCGGATTCATACAGAATGTGCGTACAAGGTCTTGGTATTTACTTGTGCGATATACGATCTTACTTTCGTATAGCTGATCGGTAAGAGGTGCGAATATATCTGCAGGAAGTTCCACTCTAACGCCTATATCAACCCTTGAAGATGATTTTTCGATATTAAGACGTTCGCAAATAGTCTCCATCCATTTACTTCC
Source organism: uncultured Christensenellaceae bacterium (assembly GCA_964619685.1). Lineage (GTDB taxonomy): Bacteria > Bacillota > Clostridia > Christensenellales > CAG-1252 > RUG14300. The sequence continues at coordinate 2,046 of CAZUET010000036.1, read as the reverse complement.
GCTTCTACCTACCGAAATGATACAATATTGCGAAATAAATTCGTTCTTTTTTGATCTAACTATGTACTTACCGTCGTCATCGATCTGTATATCGGTTACGGGATCTAAGAAATAAAAATCCACCTTTTTCTTAAGATGATTGTAGATATTTTGTAAAACAATATAGTTTATATCCGTACCTAAGTGTCTTACATCTGCATCTAATAGGTGTAATCCGACTTCAAGGCATTTTTTCTTAAAAACTGTATTTACATTTGAATATAGCTTAGTACCATCACCGCCATATGCAAGATTTATGCCGTCAACATATCGCATAAGCTCGATAGCTTGCTCTTTACCGATATATTCATGTAAATTACCGCCGAACTGGTTGGTGATATTATATTTTCCGTCTGAAAAAGCGCCTGCACCGCCGAATCCTTGCATGATAGCACATGTTTTACACTTAGCACATGTCTTGACCTTTTTACCGTCAATAGGGCATTTACGACCGCTTAATGCATTACCTGAATCTATAACAGCGATCTTAAGGTCGGTAGTTTCGCTCAATTCGTATGCAGAGAATATTCCGCCGGGACCGGCACCTATAATAACAACATCATAATTCATGAAAATGTCCTCCGAAAGCTATTATAACACAAACCGAGAGATATATGCAAGGCTCATAAGTGCGATTTTAAAATTTTTTACTAATGAATTTAGGAATATAAAAACAAATAGACGCATATACAATATACAGTAAGAGGTGGAAAAAATGAATTATTATGGAATTAAAGAAGTAGAAGGTAAAGCGGTAGAGACCGAGTATATAGTAAAACGGCAACAACGCCGAAGGAATATGTTAAGCTTGACAATGTGGGGGTTAGGTGTATTGAATGTAGTGGCGTATGGACTGTTGGCGGTCAAGATATTCTAACGGCGAGCTATCCATATATCGAAAGAACGATATATGGATAGTTTTTTCTATCCGCAAGATATCAAACGCCTACGGCATTTGCCCCTCATTGCATTCGGATTTCGACTAATGCTCAGTATGACGGCGGACGACAATAAGGAAATTGGTGGTCGTTTATTTGTGTAAAGTGTTAGTTTTTATTGTTTTTATCGGTTAAAAGTGGATAGTTCTTGCGATAATATATTGGGGAATAACCTGTATTCTTTTTGAATACCTTTATAAAATAATTGTAATCGGATATTCCGGTTTCTTCGCATATCTCACTTATTGACATATCGGTATTTATAAGCATTTTCTTTGCCATTTTTAGGCGTTTTTCTATTACATATTGCCAAAATGTGCAGTTGTAGTTGTTATTGAAAATCATATAAAGCTTGCTTTTAGAAATATATAACTGTCGGCAAATGTCAGAAACTGTAATCTTATCCTTGAGATGCTCATCTACATATTCTTCTATTTTGGCAGGAAGTCCGCTGTTATTAATTTTTATCATATGTGCAACGAGGATATAGTCTGTGCATAGACTTAATATGCGCATAGCCGAAGAAATATAATCGGGATCGATAATACGAATCAGATCGTATTCCGATGCAAGTAAATTATAATCCATTTGTGCTAATTGTGCATAGTTTCCTACTGCATTTGAGTCTATAGGAGAGTCCTTATATTTAATTTGACCAAACATAAGATAACCGACCGGGATGTTTTCGTGCAAAATCGGAACCGCCGTATCTATCAATCCTGCATGACAAATGTGGGAGCAGGGTTTTTTTGTTTCTGCACAAGCCTTTAACACCTTAAGGTCGGATTGAAGACATGCTTTACAGCCATACTTTGTCGACTTAATAAGTCTGCAAAATGCCGGCATAGTTTTTGGTTGGTACATAAGCTGATTGAATTCATCATCCCATAGGCTGACAGTAAGCTTAGTTATGTTATAAAAATCATATAGTACATTTTCAAGTTTTTCTTTATCAAATTGAATGATCATATACAATTCTCCTTATTTGCCACAAAAGCGTGCTTTTGTTATACATAGTTTAAAATTGCAAATATTATGACATCATTGCATGGCCAGTGGCTTTCTGTAA
>CAZUET010000035.1:0-14824 GCA_964619685.1 uncultured Christensenellaceae bacterium | reverse complement strand
ATATTAAAGTATATTATAGGATAGTTGGTTACTGCTCAAAGTATTTTTAGATAGTAGGCTGCTCAACCTATACTTTACATAATTGATATTAAATTTTCAATTTTTTACTAAATTAAAAAAGCATACTTTCTCATACTATATTTACTGTCAATACTACTTTAAACAACATTGATTATGAGATTAATCACACCGCCAATTACTATGTTTATAGCAAAAAGACATAAAAATGAAATTCCAACCACCTTACCGCATTTGATCAGGATAGGCATATTGCTTTTTAGTGTTCCGCATATCGGCGACTCATGAGCTTTACAAAATACACAATAAACGGATAGAATAAGTATAAGAGAATTAGGAATAACGAATATGATAATGGAAATAACACCCCAAAATACACTTTCAGCAACAGAGAATGCACTAATCCTACCGAATATATATCCGATAAATACTAAATCTGCAAATAAAGCCACTGTAAAGCCCCTTTTCCAAGCGGATAATAGGCACAGTAGGACCGAAAAAACAAGTATTGCCGAATACATCCATAAGCTTTTGAACGGTTCAAATTCGTTTGATAGTATCAGCGTAAATGAGCCTGAATAGTCGCTTTCTGCGTTAATTGATATAACTACGCCTATAATCAAGCCTAATACGAATAATCCAAGCACTGCAAATAATTGCTTGGTATAACGAGAAATAAAGCCTTTTATATCATGTGGAATATAATAAAAAGAAGAGAGCCTTTTCATACAATATGATATGGCATTCTACTTTGATAATATGCCTACTATTATAATTTACATAATGTGCCTACTATCCTACTATTATAATTTATATAAGTTGTATATTTATATAAATATGCACCCCAAAAAATAACACAAAATGGGGTTTTACAATATTAGCCAATATTTTAATCGCATCATAAACTATATCAAGTACTACATATTCAGTTTATAAATAGAATGGTTCAGAGTGTACACAATAACGCCGTATTTTTATTTATTTTTATAATCCACTTTATAATATGCACCATTTATACTTGTGCTGATTTAAGTGGAAGAACGAACAGTTATATGCTTTGTGCTATTATAAGTAGGAAAAGCGTGCAGTTATATGCTTTGTGCTATTTCAAATAAAAAATCGGAATAAATGCCGTACCCCTTATGGGTATCACCTACCATTACATGGGTGACTGCTCCTATCAGCTTGCCGTTTTGTATTATGGGACTGCCAGACATACCCCTTGTTATTCCGCCAATAGCAAGTAATCGCTCATCTGTTGCTTTTAGCAATATTCCCTTTTCCTTTATCTTTGGCTGTAAACTAAGTGATAGTATCTCAACATCGTAATAATCGGGCTTAGATCCGTGAAGGGTGGTGTATATTTGTGCCTTACCTAATGAAGCAAGTATTCTCGACTGTGTGCTAATAGTGATTGTGGAATAGGCGTCTGTCAGCATTTTACCATATGCGCCGTAGTCGGTATTTCTGTCTATTATACCTATTGGGGCTTCCTTAGTGAAATCTCCGTTCAGTTTTCCCGGTGCGTTTGGTGCGGACGGTGTAACACCCTCTATATTGCATTTATACATGCACCCATTATTTATTAGCACATTAGTCCCTCCTTCGTTTTGAATTGGGTGTCCTAATGCCGAAAAAGTTCCGCTCTCGGTGATAAAGGTAACAGTTCCGATGCCGTCAATTCCGTCAGATAAAAACAACCCGAGCACAAAAGTGTTTAAGTTTATATCTCTATAGCATGGTGATTTAACGGTGTATTTGCCATTACCGTTACTAAAAACAAGCTCATTGTCGTGTCCTTTCTTGACTGCCCTTGCTACATCATCTCGACTATTTACTGTACTGCCGTTAACGGTTAAAAGTATATCTCCTTTTGATATTCCTACACCGTCTAAGGGCTTAAAGGCGCCTTTTTCAGTAATTACGGTAGCAATATCGTCAACGTATAGTCCTTCTCCCAATGTGGATAGACCAACGGGAAAACCACCCAAAAAGACCTTTTCGGGCAACAAAAAACCGCAAGAATAGTCTTCGGCGAATGCCTGACCGCTTGCGGTAACAAATATAATCAATATAAAAATCAATAACGCCTTTGAGAATTTCTTCATAATGCTCCTAAGGCTTATTGTGTGAAATAGTTAGCTTATTATACCTAATAGCCGTTTTTAGGTATATAGTATTTTCAGTAGCTAATTTATTATATACTACTGTTAGTTGGCTAATTTTGCAGTCTTAATTGCGTGTGCATTCTCTATCATCTGCTTAGCATGAAGCTTTCCCGCATCGGTAATCGCACCTGCCAAACGAGCAACCTCTTCCACCCGTTCATTCTCGTCAAGCGCAACTAATGACGTAAGAGTTTTACCACCTACAACGCTCTTACTGATAAGGAAGTGAGTATCTGCAAAGGATGCGAGCTGAGGTAAATGGGTAACCGCTATCACTTGCTTACCAACACTGATATTGAACAGTTTTTCAGCAACGGTTTGGGCAACTCTACCCGATATACCGGTATCGATCTCATCGAATACCATGGTTTCGATTCCGTCCAAGCCTGCTATTATATTCTTAATGGCAAGCATAAATCTTGACATTTCACCGCCTGATGCAATTTTACTAAGATTTTTAAGTGGCTCGCCTATATTAGGAGAAATCAAAAATTCTACGGTATCAAATCCGTTAGGGGACATATGATCTAAAAAGTTAGTTTCATTGACATCTTCGCCGAATGATACCTTAAATTCTGTGCCTTTCATGGCTAAGTCATTCAATTCCTTAAGAATGGCTTTTTCAAACTTTAAGGCTGTACGGCGTCTTTCTTGGCTAAGTTCTAAACCTGCTTTATAGAGTGATGACTCCAATTTGGTCAGTTTATCCTGTAATTTGGCTATATTTTCGTCCGAATTACTGAGTTCGTCATATTCTTCTTCCATTTTAGACAGTTCTTCGAGTATTTCTTCTACCGTCGAGCCATACTTACGTTTAAGTAGCTTAATAGTATCGACTCTACGCTCAACTCTATCAAAACTGCGTTGGTCGAAATCAAAATTATCCGAATAGCCCTCTAATGTATCTGCTATATCGACTATCTCTATTCGAGCATCTTCCAAGCGTGATTCGAGCTCAGCTAACGATTCATCATAATTAGATACCAGCTTTAAATACCTAATGGCTTGGGTAAGCATTCCGCTGACAGAAAACTCTTCACCGTCGAGCGAATTATATGCACCGCTAACGCCCTCCATAAGCTTTTCCGCATTACGGTATTTATCACGAAGTTTGATAAGCTCTTCTTCCTCGCCTTCCTTTAATTCCGCTTTTCGAATTTCGTCAATTTGATACTCTAAAGATTCTTTTCTACGCTCTCTCTGTCTACTATCACCAAAGGATTGTAAAGCAGATAATGTTTCTTTATACTCATTATATATCTTGGTATACCTATCAAGTAGTGCGCTTGTCTTACCGGAGTATTTATCGATTATGGCAAGATGCGAACTGACTTTCAACAACGATTGATGCTCATGCTGTCCTAATATATCTACTAAAACCGAGGTAAGTCGCTTTAGCATAGATAAATTGAAGGGATTACCGTTAACTCTTATCTCATTACGAGTTTCGGTCATTGTACGCTTAATAATAAGCACATTATCTCGTTCCAATCCCAATTCTTCCATTATCTGGAAAAGCTCCTCGCCAACCTCAAAGACTCCCTCTACTGACGCTTGTGTCGCTCCGTACCTTATAAGAGATTTATCCGCTCTACCACCCAAAACAAAACTGAGCGAGTCTATAACAATAGACTTACCTGCACCGGTTTCACCCGATAAAACATTTACTCCCTTATTAAATTCGACCGAGCATTCCTCGATCAACGCTATATTCTTAATACGAAGCGATACTAACATTAGAACATCCCCTTGAGCTTATCAGCGAAAACCATTGCGGCATCATCAGATGATAGGATAATCAAAACGGTATCATCTCCTGCAATGGTTCCTAACTTTGCATTATAATGAAATTCGTCCAATATAGCGGCTACACTGCCTGCTGTACCGGGCTTAGAGCGTAAAATAACCAAGTTATTAACTTGATTAACGCTGATAACGACTTCTCTATATAAATTTATCATTCTATCATCTGCATGATCGCCCTTTTCCGTTTGCTTAAGTATGGTATATCTATATCTGCCGTTGATATTCTTTTTGATGAGATTAAGCTCCTTGATATCACGAGAAACGGTTGCTTGAGTAACCTTATAGCCTAATGCTACAAGCTCGTCTACAAGCTGTTCTTGTGTTTCAATAGCCTTATTTTTGATAATCTCAATAATACTTAACTGTCTTTCCGATCTTGTCATACGTTCCCCTTAACTGTTATTTTCAACAGTCCATTGTAATAATTTTTCTTGTAATTTTTTATAAAAGCTCGAATCCGATATTTTGATGAGTTTAAGCACCTTTTGGGATAATCGAACATCTAATTCACCCTTACCGCTAAACCGTTCAATAGGTCTACCGTCTATATTGATGACCGCACTACCCTCGGTTTCCGCACCTATAACGAGCCGTTCATCACCAAATACCATGGGACGTGAAAACAGCACATGAGCACAAACCGGAGTCATAAGCATAGCTCTCATGGTCGGCTCTAAAATAGGTCCGCCACACGATAACGAATATGCCGTAGATCCAGTAGGAGTAGAAAGCATTATACCGTCAGCTGAAAAACCGCTAATTATTTTACCGTCCTTTCCTACATAGACTCTAATAACATTGACATCGCTTGACTTTGTAATAGCTATATCATTCAACGCATAGTGAGTAACGCCGTGATATGTAGTTTCAAGAAGCGCTCTATTTTCTATCTCATATTCACCCGAAAGTATCCTTTCAACAGCATCAGCTATATTAGATATGTCGCTCACCTCAGACAAAAAGCCTACTCTACCGGTATTGAAGCAAATAACAGGTGTACCCGTTTTAACTGCTCCGTCCACGGTCATAAGCATGGTCCCGTCACCGCCTACAACGAATATATAATCTAACCCGTCCGCATCGTTTAATCCGTCCGCCACATAAAAAGCTACACCCGAATATTCGGATAATCTATTAACTATTTCACGGGTAGTCTCCTCGCTTCCACGCTTAGTGCGATTAACAATAATTGCAATCTTCATATCTTCAATTTTATGATTTTTTATGCAAAAAATCAAGCATTATGCATAATTTAGACATAATTTATAAGAAAAAATTAATGTTTAGTCATATTAAACATTTTTATACAAATAAAAAAGGCTTTACGCCTTTAATAAATATGCTAAATATTCAATGTTTTTATTTTCAAACAAATCGGGAGTTCGAGTATAACCCTGAGAGTGTAGCCCTACGCTTTTTGCATATGTAAGCACACTGTCTACTGCCTTTAATGCGATTTTTTCAGACTTAACTATCCCCGTTTTGGTTAGATTAGCTTTACCTACCTCGAATTGGGGTTTTATAAGAATTATCGCCTTACCGCCCTTTTTTAACAGCCTTGATATTTCTGGCAATACCTTAGTTATCGAAATAAAGCTTAGATCTGCGGTAATTATATCTGCGCTACCGTCATTCATAGGTACAGCCTTAGCATTCGTTCTATCTAAGACGACCACTCTACTATCGCTTATAAGCCTATCGGGAAGAGCACATTCGCCTACATCGACAGCAACCACCTTATCCGCTCCGCATTCCAACAATACATCGGTAAAACCACCGTTTGACGCACCGAGATCTATACATGTACCGCTTATAGCAAGATCAAAATGCCTAATGGCTTCTATAAGTTTAAGTCCACCGAGTGAAGCATATCTAATAAGGTCATCGACCTCTACGGTATCGCTGTCGCTAACATCAAACGAGGGCTTAAAAATCTGCTTACCATTGACCTTGACGCCACCTAACTTGATAAGATTAAGTCCTCTTGTACGAGATTCGACAAAGCCATTTTCAAAAAGATAACTATCTATCCTCATCGTCGTCATCTCCTGCAAGCTCTTGTTTCAAATATGCATATATCTTACCCTTAGACATTCCTTGCTCAAAAAGTATTTCTTCCGTCGTTGCAGATGAAGGAACAGACGTCAAAACAAATGCTTTATCAATATGAATATATTTTGATATTTTATCAAAGAAACCGCCTTCGGTGTAGCTCTCATCCACAAGATAATTCTTAGAATACTTACCGATAAATCGCTCGTCTATAATGCTTGGAGTTCGTGCATTAATTATGTCGACCGATATATCACTGTATGAAAGCATTTCAGAAACATACATTGCATTTTTTAAGCTTTCTGGACCTACTGCAAAAATAGCAGTATCGGCACTCCCCATACCTCCGACCAGTTGCCAATGGGGATAATCGGTATCAAATGAATTATAGAAAGACTCTTCCTTAGGTATTGCCAATGCATGAGGACCGTTTTGGGCAACGCACCACCTCAGCATAGGCTCAAATTCTTCAACGCCCGACGGGTACATAACGGTAGCATCACTTGACGCAAAGGTCTGGTATGCAAAAATACCTTGATGGGTGCATCCGTCTCCGCTAACTATTCCGCTTCTACCTAAAACATAGGTTATAGGCAAGCCCTTGGCTTCTATCAATATTTGGTCATAGGCACGCTGTATAAAGGTCGAATATATACAAACTATGGGCTTCATTCCTGCTCTTGCAAGTCCTGACGCAACGCTGACTGCCAAGCCCTCTGCGATACCTACATCGATATATCTATCGGGAAACTCTGTTGCAAAGTCACTAAGTCCGTTTCCATCACCCATTGCCGAAACAACTACCACTATCTTATCGTCTTCACGGGCTAATTTTAGGATAGCATCTCCTTCATAACTCGAAAAGCCTCTATCCGAGCCTACAGAATGATTACGAATAGGCTCCGCTTCGGCAGGTGCATAGCCTTTTCCTTTTGTAGTCAATATATGAACGATTACGCTCTTTGAAGTCGTTTTAGCTAATTCGAATGCATCGATAAGAGCCGACATATCGTGTCCGTCTACAACTCCTATATAATCGCAATCAAGATGAGCAAAGGCTTCGCTATCAACAGTTCCGTCATATGCCCTTTCTCTTAATTTTTCAAAAAATCTACTGTAACCGCCCACCGTTTTTTCTATCGAATAACGGTTATCGTTCAAAATTATTATCTGCTTACCGAACTCATTGACATTATTAAGCGATTCAAGTGTCAAGCCGTTAGCAAAAACACCGTCACCCAACACGGAAACATTATAATGAGATTCGCCTTTAAGCTTATCGGCTATGGCATATCCGATTCCCTCGGCAAGTGCGGTACCTGCATGCCCTGCAACGAGCTTATCGTATCTACTCTCTTTAGGATCGGGGAATCCACTGATACCACCGTGACGACGAAGCTTAGAAAAACTGTCCTTACGGTCGGTCAATATCTTATATGCGTAGCATTGATGCCCTACATCGAATAATATTCTGTCCTTAGCGGCATCAAACGAATACAAAAGAGCGACCGTCATTTCGACGGCACCCAATGACGACGCTAAGTGTCCCCCCGAACGCAATACCGTAATAGTAATATAATCACGGACTTCTTTACAGAGTTCATTCAAGGCTTGAGTATCAAGCTCCTTGATCCCTTCGGGTAATTTGATGTGATCTAAGTAATCGGACATTATTCGTTATCTATAGGTAGATCCTCGGCGGTAACTTTATCCATTTCCTTTTTAAGGAGAACTATCTTACCCTTTGCCTCGCTCAATGCAGTAAGGCATTCCTTACTAATTCTGATACCCTCGTCAAAAAGACGAATTCCCTCATCAAGTGTGGTCTGGGGATCGTCGAGCTTACCTATTGTTTGTTCAAGCTGTTTCAATAATTGTTCAAATTCCATATATATCTCCCGATTATTTTGCTTTTTTTGAATTAACGGTGGCGTTTACCGTACCCTCGAGCATTATTACTTCGATATCATCGCCCTTTTCGAGCTCGTCAAACGCAATAATCTTATTATCCTTCCATACTCTAAAATAACCATTTTTAAGAAGTTTAAGGGGATTCTTAGAATCTAATATCGACATAAAATTCATTACCGCTTGTTCTTTACGAAGCACCATATTATCGGCTTTATTAGTCATATTATGCATAAGCAAAGCCGTTTCATTTTCTGCACGCTCTATCTTACGGAGTGCTTTATCCTCTAATGCTCTAATCTGATTACGGAGCGCATCCTCCTTGCGTGAAGATATCCGCTCGAGATCGCCATACATATTCACTACCGACTGTAATATCAACTCCTTAAGCGATTCTTCGTCAAATGCAACAAGCTCACCCGCTGCGGTAGGTGTAGCCGCACGAGCATCCGCAACAAAGTCGGATATCGAAAAGTCAGTTTCGTGACCGACTGCCGAAATAATCGGCGTTTCCATCGCATATATCGTTCGAGCCAAATTCTCGTCATTAAAGGGCATAAGATCTTCAAACGATCCGCCACCTCTTGCCAATATAATACAGTCAAAGCCTAAGCTGTCCATTATTTTTAGTCCACGACTGATATCTTCAGCCGCTGTTTCGCCTTGAACTCTGACATCGAATACGCTTATATTCAATACGCTGTTTTTATTTCTAACGGTACGGACGATATCTCTAATGACGGCTCCGGTCTTACTGGTAACGACACCTACTGAACGACAAAAGCGTGGAATTGGCTTTTTATGACTTTCTGCAAATAGCCCCTCTTGTAAAAGCTTAGCTTTTAGCTTTTCAAGCATTATATGTAAATTACCTTTACCGACAGGCTGAATGGTATCTACGATAAGGGACAATTTACCCGACTTAGTGTAATAATCCACCTTTCCTGTACAAATAACAGATTCGCCCTCTTTAGACGGATTATAGGTCTTTTTAGCATAAAAGCACGAGCAAGGTATAGCTCCGTCCTTATCCTTTAATACAAAATATGCATGCGCTCCCGAATATTTAAAAGAAGAAACTTCCCCAAAGACTGTAATCTTTTGGAGGAAGTCCTGCTTAACAATAGCTAATTTTATATATTCGTTCAGTTGGGCAACGGTTAGCGGTTCCATTATTTATCCTTATTGATACCCGATAAAATACCGTTTACAAAGCCAACGCTCTTTTCTCCGCCAAATTGCTGAGATAGGTTTATAGCCTCGCTGATTACTACGCCTACCGGTATTTCGGGAGCATATAATAATTCATATGCACCGTAAAGCAATGCAGTATAATCGGCTCTATTCAATCTTTCGGGAGAACTATATCCCTTAGCATATTCCATTACCTTAGCGGTAAGTTCATCAAAATGTGAAACTATTCCGTTAAGTGTATCTTCCGCATACTTCTTATCGTCATCGGTAAGATTACCTGCTGCTAACAATAACAGCTTAGTATACTCGTTAATTTCCTTAGAAAATGTATATTCAAATACTAATTTATAAACTGCATCTCTTGCATCCTTTCTCATTTAAAAACCACTCCTACTACATTTACATTGACCGATTTTACCTTATACGGAGTAGCAGTTTCCACCTTTTGTTTAACTGCTCTTTGTATAGTATAAGCAAGCTCCGGTACCTTATAACCGTAATATGCCTTAATCGATATATCGATTATAGCACTTTTCTCTACAATGGTCACCTGTACACAGTTAGCGGTGGATCTAAAAAGTCTACCCGAAAAGGTCGCTCCGCTATCGAGCGATAGGTCGGCAACTCCATCGATCTGAGATACCGTGGAAGCACTCAACGATGAGATAATGTTTTCGTATTTTTGTTGCTCTAAAGACATAATCTTCTCCGTAAAATGTATTTTTACATATAGTTATTATCTATTATAGCACTTATATAAAAAAAATTCAATTACTGTTTGACAGATTAATTGAATTTTTTATTAGTTTATTCTTTTTTTTGTGTTTAGCTGACAGTTGAATACGGTACGATTATCACATTTGTGGCTTTGCATCCAGTTTCTTCGGTGACGATACCAAGTATCTGTGCGACATCGGTTGCCGTCAGATCCGAGTCCTTTACAACGACATTGACATTCTCTGTCGACATGGTAACACATGCATCCTCGAAGCCTCTCGCCTTGATCAAGTTCTCGAGAACAAGCTCGCTATCCGAATATTTGATAAGATTGAGCTTTTGCTGTTCCGCTTCCGCTTTTGCTTCATCCGAAGATGTTTCGGATTGTAAAATCGAATCGAGATATGTAAAGCTTTGAGCTCTTACTCCGTCCCTATCCGTTTTCATAGCACTAAAAACCGATACAGCACCCGAATTGACATTATTTGAATCGCCGTTCGTAGTATCGTTTTTGTTTGCTAACAGCACATTGAGATATGCCGCAGCGACAAGCATAACGACCATGGTACAAATGATAATGATCTTCTTTTTGTTTGACATTTTTCTACCCCCTTTTTATTCACTTTATTGTTTGCTACCCGTCCATTTCGAATATTCTTATTTTATCAACGGTTACGCCGGTAGCTGTTTGAATTGCTCTAAGTATACGCACTTCGCATTCGGGATCTTTTGCACCTTCGCTTACCACAATAATCCCTATTATTTCTTTTGGCATCCTTCCGTCATCGCTATAAGACGAATATCCTTTAGAATCGGAGTAGGTTATATAAACTCTGGTCTCACCTACGCCCTTTATCTCGGATAACACCTTTTCTAACGATGATTGCGAATAAGTTTTACTCTCGGCTGACTTACCCAAACCGCACAGGAAATATATTGCGATGGCTAATACGCATACCGTTATCGCTATTATTATTTCTATGTTTTTGATTCCCGATAATTTACTGAGAATCTTGTTGTTTTTTAGCTTTTCTTTGAAGCTCTGTCCTATTTCACTCATATACACTCACCATATCCTTATCTATGGATAGCATCCCCGACACCGCATTCTTGACTGCATCGGTATTCGCTATATCGCTAATTTGAACAGAAACATTCATAATACTATTTATATTTCCGTCCTTTACCGTTAGAACTACTTTTTTAGTCTTTATACCACGATAGTTAAGCTCTTGCTCTATCTTTGTTTCCAAAGCGGTTATTTCTCTCACATGAACATCTTCTAAAAATTCCTGATCAATCACCAATTCTTCCCCTATTATATCGGATAATTTGAAGTCGGCAGTTTTCAGCCTTATCATAGGCGTTAAAAGAGTAAGAATGACAAGCAATGAGAATATTCCCTTGATATATTTATTCGTTTGCCCGTAAGGAAGCAGAATATCCGCTAATACCGACAAAAGAACAACTCCCACTAATCCCATTAACCAGTTCATACCGCATTCAATGTAAATAACAGCATTGACAATGAAAGAATAAACACAAAGCCTACTCCTAACACCGCACCTAACAGTTGTCGCACGCTTTCGGATACATTATTGATAAAACCGCTTAGTCTTTTATCGGTGATAGGCTCTATAATGCCTGCAGTCAGCTTTAATCCGACGGTCAGTGCAAGTAACTTGATAGCAGGAGTGAGCACTATTAGAATAACTGCTATTATGCCGGATACTCCTAACGCATTCTTTACTATTACCATACCTACCCTTACAAGATCAACTCCTTGAGAGAGATATCCACCGATTACAGGGACATACGACGATACTAAATATTTTGTCGCTTTAATTGATGCCGAATCCACAGTGCCACCTATAAGCCCCGATATAGACAGATATGCTATCAGTCCCCCAAAAGTCAAGGTCATAACGCCACCGCCTATGTATCTTGTAGCAGACTGCAATTTATCAAGCTTGACATTATCCGATATACTGCCAACTATCGAAAATACCACAGTTGCTATAAATAACGGTAATACCGCTACCGTCATAATGTTTCCTACCAATGATGATACTATAGCAAGTCCGGGATCAAATAGCCCTGTACTAACTCCGCCACCGACTGCAGTCAAAAGGGTTACAAGAGGTGGATAAACGGCGTTTACTATTCCTGCAAGCACTTCTATCGTCCTTTTTATATCCTTGACTAATCCAGTCACCATTGCAACAACTGTGGTTACTATGGCGGAATAACATACAAAATAAACGATGTCTACTGTTTGCTTTTTTAAAAAACCTTGGGTTAGACCGAATATTATGCTAAACAATACCGCTATTGCTATTATTCCTATCAGCGTTGGTAAAACGTCGGTAAAGCCCCCTATCAAAGATGAAAAAAGGGAATCAATGATCGCTCGAGGGGTTATAGACACATTTCCGTCGGTCAACTCCTTTATAAACTGCTTTACTCCACCGCTGTTATAGAATAATTCTAAGTTACCTATATACTCTTCAAATTCAGCCAAATCAAGGTCTTCGAGCGTCTTATCGACCTCTTCCCCCAACAGCTCTTTTCCATCCTTTTCCTCGGCTAAGCATACCGATGACGGCATTATCAGCATTAAAATAACAAAGGCGACAACTATAATAAGCCCTTTTTTCATATCAACTCACCTATAGCTTCCACAAGTCCCCTAACAATCGGTAATGACATTAAAAATATGGTCAGTTTACCTGCAAGCTGTATCTTACTACCCACAGAAGACGATCCATAGTCTTCGCATACGCTTGCACCGTATTCGGTAAGATAGCCGATACCTATTATCTTTAAAACACCGCTAAAAAGACTTTGATCTAATCCGCTATCAGAAATAAGACTATCGAACGCAGTTATCGCTTCTGTCATAGAAGATAAAACAAGCACTAATAATATCATTCCGGTTGCCAATGTGATTATTAGAGAGAACTCGGGATCGCTCCTTTTGAGTAAACTCGATATAATTACACCTACTATACCGATTCCGACTATTTTGACTATTTCCATATCAATATAGCTCGAATATCGAACGAATATTGTCAAATAACCCTGCTATCATATCTAATACGATAGCAAGTGCTATTACCAAGGATGCTAATGTTACTATGGTCGCTATTTCATCCTTGTCACTCTTTTTTAATACGAGATTGACCATTGCGGTCAATATTCCCAATCCTGCCAACTTAAATAATACACTTATATCCATATTATATTATCAATATTACCATGGCTATTCCGCCTAATATGCAGAGCTTCATTATCATTCCACCCTTGTTTTTAACATCACCCTCGCATTCGGTCAATTTCTCGTCTATTCTTACGCTCTCTCTTGACAACGCTTCGAGCGTTGCTTGAAGATCGGCCGTTCCAAATCTTTTAAAAAAATCGCTAATCTCCCTACCCTCTCCATTACCGATATAGCGAGGTAAAACGGAATCGTCAAGAAATTTATTAAAGTCCGCTCCCAATGATGCTGATACCTTTTTATTTATCTCACTTTTACTATCCTTGACTGTTCGCACCGATTCGCTTGCAAGTAGTAGATAGTTTCGGTAATCCCTATAAAATGCAAGTCGTTGCTTTTTATGTTTATTTATAAAAATACCTATAAAACACACCGAACAAAATATAACAGCAGATATAAATGCCTTAACCATATCGCACCTCTTGAATACTGCCTAACGACGGATAGCGACTCAATAATACTTTTATATCAAAAATATCGCATTCCTTAGGCAAATGCTCCAAGTCCGAGCCGTGAATGGATGAAACTATACTTATTCCGCTTGAATAAATTCGTTCGGTTACCTTATACTCATTTTCACCGAATAGCTCGTCGGTAACCACCGTTTCTGGTGATAAGCTTCTAATTATGCCCTCATATAATGCATCCTTAGATATTCCTGACAATACTAAGCTATTACCTATATCAAGCACTCCGCTACCGCTTAATTCGTGTTTTTCATCAATCACTACTGTTTGCCTTATATATGAAATACGCCTTGACAGATCTCTTAAAAAGGTGGTCTTACCTGCATACGGTTTACTTACTATCAAAATACTTCGATTTAAATATCTATCCGTCAAAACGGATGAACAGCCTATTATTTCGTGCGGTATTCTTATAACAAGTCCTCGAATGTGCTTAACAACCTTTAGTCCGTTTCCGTCTAACAAATAATCGCCTGCCAGTCCTATTCGCACACCGCCCTTATATATCAGATATCCTTCCTTAGCATTCTCACCCACCGCATATACCGAATTATCTGTTACCAATTTTAAAATATCGTCAAGAAGCTCTTCGGTTACTGTCTTATCACTAATTACAGGTCTATTCGATAGTTTATAAATAATAGGTCTACCAAGCAAAAGAACAATCTCGTTAGCGGATAATGGAATATCGGGTGAAATAAGTTGAAGTAGCGTTTTCATATTCATATTGTATGCTTGTACGCATCAATAATGATTCTACCGACCTAATTAGCACAAATACGCCTATTTTCTACCATTTTCCAAATATGACAAATGATATAGTCATTACAATAGCAATGCGTAAAAAATTCTTTTACAATTAAAATTCTTATGTAAAAAAACGGCCTTGTGTAAATATTCTGTTGCAACTTTATGGTTTTTATAAATAAGGGACGCCAAATGGCGTCCCATACAAAAGTTGTGGCGATATTGCATTATTATGCTACGCTTTCTATTTTTTAATGCGGTTACCGTCCAAGATACTGAAAGGCTTGCCCTTCACTGCTTAGGCAGTTCGACTACGCTTACGCTACGCTCAGTACGACAGGACGGAAACAAGGTCAGTTTGATTGCACGAAGTAAGTTTATTTGTGATACGATTACAGGTTTTTAGAAATAATCGTCCGCAAGATACCAAATTGTTGCACAATTTGATTTTCGCTTCGCTCAAATTTCGA
>CAZUET010000034.1:0-14842 GCA_964619685.1 uncultured Christensenellaceae bacterium | reverse complement strand
ATAAATTCACTATAAAGTCAAGATTATCTTGTATTCTTAATCAAATCTTAATAATCCTCTATTTTGCAAGTGATTTTTTACTTATGAATATATTATTTGTCGATTTTGTATATTAAAGTTTTAGTTTTTTTCTCAAGATCATTATTGGACGTCCATCTAATTCGTATTATTGACATATCATCATGAGAACAGTTAGAGCCATGTATGGTCTCTTCAAGCTTGACTGCTTCCGAAATGATCTCCTTTACTGTTTTCTTTTCATATACAGCGGGATTACAGTATCTAATATAATCGGCTATACCGTCTGAAACAATATAGATCGTATCACCATATTCAAGTGCAAGGTGTCCGACGCTGAAAAATTCGACGGCATCAGACTCTCCGTTTATTACGCCGTAGCCGTATGGATTATCGGGCTTATTTATGTATTCCTGCTTCAATTTAGCACGATCTCGTTCAAAGCCTGCCTTATCGAATGCATAAGTCGTTTGCTTATCCGAAAAGACCATTTTACGACCGTTTCTAACCAAAATACCGACACAATCGCCCACCGAACCGAAATAAAGCGTATCGTTATAAATAACTACCGCAATACCAACTGCACCGGGTAATTCGAAATTTTGAGAAGACGCTATATCGGGATGATTTGATATATATTCATCTGATATTTTCTTGAACTCATTGTTCGCATTATTAAATGCCGCAATCAGTTTATCATTAATGCGCTCATCTTTGATCATTCCAAACAATTCGCCGACGAGAGCTTCATAAAAGGCGGAACAAAACTTTTCGCTATATTTTGAGCAATACAATTATTGCATTTTTATCCTTATAGTATTTTCAATCCCAAATTTACTAATTTACCCTATTAACGGTAGGCAAAAACCTTCCGTTATACTGATTTTATAGGTTAGATCTTGTACTCATTAAAGCTCGGAAGCATTTTACCGTCGTAATCAAATAGACATTGGTTTGCCCATTCGTTGCGACATGACGGTTTATGCGTTTCCTGAATGTAGTCCTTGGCTTCGGGGGATGCCCAGCATATGCCGTCACCGGGTATCCAAAGTGGCTCCCACCAAAATACACCGTCAAGTCCATGATCCGCAGCGAGAGCCAAATAATCGTGAACAAATTTCGCTTGTCCGTCTCTCGATATAGGATAACGACTCACGATATCGAGTTCGCCTGCATTGTCATCATTGATTACAAGCTGAATACCGCCAACTCCGTTTTCTTGAATATAATCTTCGAGAGTGAATGCATATCCAAGCTCGACTGCCATTATCTTCTTTCGATATTTCTTACAATTCTCAACATTTGCAAAGAACTGCTCGAAATTACCGTGCCAATAGGGATAATACGACATTCCTATTATGTCAAAATCCACATTTGATTTTATCATTTGATCAAAAAATTCGTTATACACCGCTTGATCGTGACTTCTTTCGAGATGAATCACAAGCTCCGTCGAAGGCGTCAGTTCACGACATGCACGAATACCTGCATTCAGCAGTCTAATAAGAGAATCGTAATTCCCCCTTGTTCCGTCAACGTTTTCGGTCAGTTTCCCTATAGGCCACAGCATTCCATTGGTTATTTCGTTACCAATTTGAATATATGCAAGTGGTATTTCCTCGTCTGCAATTCGTTTCAACACTTCGCATGTATAGCTATATACTCTTAGAGACATAGCCTCTTCATCCCGTTCTTTCCATGACTTTGGTATAAATTGCTTACCGGGATCCGCCCAAAAATCACTATAATGTATATCGAGCATTATTCGGTAGCCTTTTGACAAAAACAACTTTGCTGTCTTAATAAAGCAGTTAAGATCGCATGTACCTGCTAAATACTTGACTCCGTTAGGTGAATACGGATCTGCCCATAGTCTCAATCTTACGACCGATACACCGTTATTTCTAAGCGCTTCGACTGGATCAATCTCGATATCACCGTTATAATACTTGGCTCCGTGCTCAATCTCCTCTAAATATGTCGAACAATCTACTCCGAGTACCATAATCCTATTGCTCTCCTCTAATGTGGCGTGCAACTACCAGCGGTTCATTATCTGCACCAAAATCAATCACCCTTTTATCAATCATTCCATAGCGATACTTGGCTTGTTCATTAAGCCTTTCTACATCCGATTCGTTTCCTCTATAACAGCATCTCAAACAGTAGTATTGTTTCTTTTCTTCATCATAAAACATATCCACATCGATATCGCGCATAAAGCATGACGGACAACGGAAATTTAGTTTGCCTTTTGCAGATTGAGCCATGTTTTTAATTCTCCTTCACTTAAAGTTTTTGATAATGACAAATGGTATACAGGAGAAAATGCAATTCCTTCCTCTACCCTCTTAATGTCGGCATTACCACCCATTGTGATTGCCGTGGTGATGTCGGGTATTATTACTTGAGCTTCAGCATCACTTTCGGTACTCGATATGCTTCTTCCCTTATACTCGTATTGCATCGATCGACTTCCAGCCGATAAGCTTATTTTAGACATATCGGCTTGATATTCATTGGTTCCGAATGCACCTGTAAAGTATTCCTCTAAGGTGATTTCTTCACCGTGTAGATTATTTAGTATCTTACGCTCAACGACCATTTTTCCGCTTCCGTTATCAATACGGAACACAGATTGAATGACTATATCTAAGCCGTCAAGCGTAACTGTAACGGGATCAGCAGTAACTGTAATTCCTTTATCGTCACGCTCAAATGACGCCATCGTTCTACACAAGCATAGGTCGGCACTTTTTCCGTGGTAACTCACCTTACAAGATTTAACGGTTCCTGCTCCTGCATAGTGGGTAAAATAGCCAGCTCTGTAATTCGCTTGAATTAAATACGGATAGGATGCATCATATACATGGTCGGTGCCTATTCCCGTTTTCCAATCTATCTTTGCACCATACGGTCTAAGGTCTATCATTGCACCGCCTTGATTGAAGTCAAGACATGTACGCATATAAGGGTCAGCATACCAAAAATACTGCTTATTACTACCATATAATATGTCTTTCCACAAAGCACATTCACCAACGCTGTAATCGGGATGAATTTTCCTATAATAATCGGCAAATTCACTCATAGTCATATCTACAAGATTTCCCTCTCTTTTAAGCTTGCCATAATATTTCATTCCATCGATGTAGGACTTTGCAAGCAGTTCATACGGACATTCCCAACGACCAAAACGATTGAGCCAACCGGGACCGACAAACATCATATTATACGCATATCCGTCATTGTATTTTGCTAAATGACGATATTGATCGATTAAATTATATAGATACGGATATTCTATAGATCCGTTGTCATCGTAGTAAATCATACCACGAAGCACGTTTTGAGGATGAGTTCCAAAGTTTGAGCCGTTTCCGTCAAAGCATGCAATAAGGTCACGAGAAAGGTGAGGAATAGCAACGATTCCACTATCATCATTTGCATCAGATGCCGGAATATGAGAATTGACCTTAGAGGGTATCCAAGGATTCCACGGACCGCCATCCATAAAGGTGTACCAGCTATTGTTACAGGTATGATATGCCTTAGGTCCCTCTTCCCAACAAGTAGCTACGGCACATTTGACTGACGGATATTTCTCCTTAATATAGTTGATAATGAATGCATCGAGAAAATAACTGCCTGTCGATTCGGGGTAAAAACCAAACTTATCATAGAAAAGCGAGAAACAATCGTCGACAATATCCATTTTTGTTGCTTCATCAAACATCCATATACAAAAGTCTTCGGTTTTATATTTTTCCTTGAATTGCTTACAAGGCAAACCCAATAACGATAACGCTATTTCATCACCGAATTCTTCATGGTGCTTTTTTGCAATATCAACTATTTCATCCGAGAAAAGGGATGCATAGGTAATCTGTATTGTCGTTTTTAAGCCTTGATCGTGTGCTGACTTTTGCTGGAAAAGAAATATATCCAAGGATTCATCTCTAACATCCTTTTTATCTCCTAATGCTCTCTCTGCATATTCCGGGGATAACTCGGGACGGTGAATAATATTTACTACAAATTTTTCGTCCATAAATGCTCCTTTTAGGGTTAATTCACTTTCAAGTTTATTATAATATTAGTTTTTGTAATTGTCAATAGTCATTTTTTAAGGAATTAATTGTTTGAGTATAGAATATATGCGTTGCAGTCAAGCCGTATTGCTATATAGGATGTCTTGATATAAGCTATTCGTTATAGTTCGCAAAATACCAAATTATACACAATTTGATTTTCGCTTCGCTCGAATTTCCTACGCTCAATATGACGGGCAAACGAAAATGATGCTCTGTATAGCAAGGCTGAGCGTTACCATCCAAGATACTGCTCGGTTACACCTCGCACTGCTTAGGCAGTTCGACTACAAACTTCGTTTTTCGCTCAGTATGACAGGACGAGGATATAATGCCGATAAAACCACTTTTTATAAAAGTAATAGATATATTAATAAAATATGTGTTTTTGAAGGTTAATGTGCAAATTGGTGCAATTAATTTAATAAAAAACATGTAAATTGGTGCAATTAATTCAATAGAAAACATGTAAATTGGTGCAAATAATTGAAAAAAATACTTGCAAAATGGTGCAAATAAATGTTATAATATCCATATCAGTATGAGTGGAGGTCGATATATGGAAAGATTAGCTCTACATAAAATAATCGATTGGAATAAAAATAAAAAAAGAAAACCCCTCATCGTTTGGGGTGCAAGACAGGTTGGCAAAACTTACCTTGTCAAGGACCTTTTTGCTAATCAATTTTATAAGAATAAGTACATATATATTGACTGCAAGATAGAAGACGAAATCTGTGAATTCTGCTCTAAAACTGCTAATGCTTCTAAAATTATAGAGTACATTTCTTTACGTAAGGGAAAAGATATTAACGAAAAAACGCTTTTGATTTTCGACGAAGTTCAAGAATGCCCTAATCTGATTTCCGCACTTAAATATTTTTGTCAAGACCATAGAGAAATTCCAGTTATTGCAACCGGATCAATGGTCCGTATAAAACTCCAACGGGAAACCCACAGAAGAGGTCCAGCCGAAAACGGTAAGTTCCTATTCCCTGTAGGTAAGATCGATCAAATCACAATCTATCCGCTGACATTCGATGAATTCCTCATGAATAACAATAAAATGCTTTATAATGCAGTAAAAAAGGCGTACGATACAAAAGTTCCGCTTGATAGTAGTATTCACGAAATGGCTCTCGATCAAGTGTATAAGTATCTTCTCGTAGGCGGAATGCCAGAAGCGGTAGATTCATATATCGAAGATAATAACTATTTGGAGTCGAGAAAGATCCTTAAGGTATTGTATGATAATTATCTATCCGATATGGAATTGTATCAGGCAAGTCAAGAGGCAGTTTTACGCTCACGTGCGTTATTCCAAAATATTTACAGGGAATTGAATAAAGAATCTAAAAACTTCTCTCCCGGTCTTATAGAAGAAAAAGGAAAAACGAGAGATTTCGCTACCTCTATACAATGGCTGACATTGGCGCATATAATCAATCAATCATTCCAATTAAAAGAGCATATTACAATGCCACTTGTTCCCGACAATGACAGCAGTTTTAGACTATTTCTCGGTGATGTTGGTATGTTTTCATATCAAAGCGGAATAAATGCTGCATCATTCATATCAAGCGAAAGGGAAAACACATTATCGGGTATCTTTTTTGAAAACTTTGTTGCGAATGAATTGATAGCCAAAGAGCATAAGCTCTTCTATTGGAAAGGTAAAGCATTTGCAGAGCTTGAGTTTATAGTCGAATCGGATAATAAACTATATCCCATTGATGTAAAAAAAGGTAGAGGTACACTAAATTCTCTTGAAAAGTTCGCTAATCATAATAGCTTTGAGTTCGCTATAAAGGTTTCTAAAAATAACTACGGTTTCAATGCAGACCAAAAACTATTGACTGTTCCGTTTTACTTTATTCCTTTCGTTGCAAAGGATCTTGCGGACGGTACGATGACAGTATAAATAATTAATTCTATTATACTTATCTCAAATTAAATAAAAAAAATAGACTTCAAATTCGAAGCCTATTTTTTATTTATATTCGACAGTTTTATTCGGTCATCCTTGTTCTTTGACTGTTTTTCAAAATTCGTTTAAGTTTATTATCGATAACCAAAATAACACCGCTGTTTATTCAAATTCAATGTTTACTTCGTCATTTGCCATATTTCCTTTATCATAAACTTTTGGATACTCTAAACTTGTTTTTTTAATTTTATAAAGTCCGCCTTTAATACACTGATTTATAGTTTACAGTATAATTAAGTCGAATACCTTTTGAGGGGTGTCGCAACCAAGAGTACGCAGTAAATGAGATGCTAATCTATCAAATGCGGTATGGTCTACAAGTCGAAAGACAGCCGCACACATATCAACAAAATCCGAAATGCTTTCCTTTTCAGCCATCCAATTAATTCCTAAAAATCGCAACAAAGTATAGACTGTGCAGATAGCAACGAACTCATCCCAAGGTGAATCCGGTCTATCCTGATATGGAAATTGCTCGAAAAACATATGATTTACAAGCATATGCTCAAACCATATCTCCCACTTAGGAATCCTTTGTTCAAATAGTTTTTTCTCACCTTTATAGCACGAAAATGCCTGATTACTATCAAAACGCTTTAATGCTTGTTCTCCAAAGGTTCTAACGCTATCGCTTCTCTCATCTATAAGCTGTAAAAGTTTTTCAGCGGTAAATAAACCATATGAAAGATGCTCATCATCTACCTCAAAATCAACATTTTGCATTTCATATGGCATAGAGATCAATACATTTAACCTGGTATCGTCTTTTGTTTTTAGAATATCATCCAATTCCTTAAGAGCTAATCCTAAGTTCATCAATCTTACTGGTAAGGAATATTCCCTTCTCTGTATTATTCTGATAAGCCATAAACGAATATCCTGTTCCTTTCCTTTTGTATCGAAGTTGACAGTTCTCTCCAGTTTAATCTCAAAATCAACATTGAGTTTTTGTTTTAAAAATGCGATAGGCTCATCTCGTGAGAACAGCAATTCTAAAGTCGCTTCACAGCTATTGGCACACGAGCATTCGAAGCTCGGCAGTTTTCTAAAACCTCTTGGATACAGCTTACAAATTTCAGCAAGTGCATTAGGTCCCATTTCTGCATGAATTCCGCATCTACCGTCACCAAGTCGCATAGGACAGTTTCCAAAATAGTCATGATTTATCTGTGCATATTCTGTGGGCGTCGGGTGAAGAGATACCTTGATACCCCTATCAATTCTTTTACGCAATTCATCACTGCATTCTTCTCCCGAAAGTCTAAAATAATCTTCAAGCGATATAGTGACAGGCCACCCCTCACAGCATGAGGCTCGGCAATCTCCCATTTTACATTTAAAATCGTTATAATAATTCGGTATTAAAAATTCATTTGAATTATCCATTACTAACTCCTCTAAGTCGGTTACCAAAGATATCCTACTTACGCCAATGTACCGATCGAAAAAGATTTCATCTCTCAATATCGGCAAGTCGGTTGCACCATGATTTTCCCTGATCATCGGCTCATCATTTACCTAAAGGATGTATAGAAACCCTATATTTGGTTTCAAATGAATTTTACCAAAAAAATAAAATACTTGTCAATTTCTATGATAATAAAAATCTAAAGATTTTTAAATTTTTTAAAATACGGAATAAGCGTTTATCGTCCGTCGTCATACGGAGCGGAAGAATGTGATATGATAAGTTAGAAAGGAAAAAAGGCAGGTATCGATGACATAGCAATCGCATATCTGCCCGTGGATGGTTGCGTAAAATGTCGGTTAATTATTTACGCTATATAAATGATACTATTAAAGGCGAAATTGGTACCAATTTCTGGAAATAATTTTTTAAAATCCTAATGACATTTTTTATTTTTTCTTGCTTTCGTCTGCACCGTGACAGCACGAACAGTTGCCTGAACATGCTCCGCAATCACATGAGGACTTGCCCTTTTTCTTGCGAATTATGTGTGCTACGATTGCTCCTATCACTATTACAGAGCATACAACTATCAATATAATCTCTAATGGTCCCATGATTATTTAACCTCGTTTTCGTTGTCAGTTTCGACTGATTTTACTGCTCCGATTGCCGACTTCTTAACTTTTAGCATTCCTTTGTTTTTGAGTACAATAATTGTTACTACCGCTGCAGTTACTACTGCCCAGATGAAGCTGCTCCACCACCAAGAACCGATAGTGTATACCATTGCGCCTACTACATAAGATGATCCTAACCAGAACAGTAGTGTCCAGTTGTATCTGCTCTTAGAAGGAAGCTCGCCTTTTGCTGTTGCTACTGCTGCAAAGCAAGGAATCGTGGTCATATTGAATGCAATGAAGGATATTAATCCCGGAATGGTTACGCCTGTAGCCATAATCATTGCTTGTACTGCGTCGATTCCATCTTCTGCGAAAATGTCAAGTCCGCCAAACTCCATACCTGCTACTGCGACTAAGCATGCACCAAGTGTTCCAAATGTAGCGATAACATTTTCTTTTGCAATAAGACCTGCTACCACTGCTACTACAAATACCCAACCGTATGCGCCTAACTGCGAACCGAATCCAAGCGGAGAGAAGATTGGTTGTACTAACTTACCAAGTCCGGCGAGAATACTTTCATTAATCTGCTCATCTTCAAGTAGATGCCAATTAAATGAGAAGTGTGTCAATACCCAAATAACGATAGTCGAAGCAAGAATGATGGTAAATGCTTTCTTAACGAAGTGCTTGGTCTTATCCCAAAGGTGTGCCATCAAATTCTTGAATTGCGGTGCGTGATATGCTGGAAGTTCCATAATGAAGGGAGGTGTTTCGCCCTTAAGTGTGGTACTACGCATAAGCAATACGCTTACAATTGCAACTACGATACCGAGTATGTACATTCCAAATGTGATAGCGTCGGCATTGCTAACTCCAAAATAGGATACAATAGCACCGGCTACTGCTGTTAAGATAGGAAGCTTTGCACCACAGGAGAAAAACGGAATAACTCTTATTGTTGCCGTTCTTTCCTTTTCGTCTGCCAGCGTCCTTGTATTGATCATTGCAGGAATGGAACAACCAAAGCCCATTATCATAGGCATGAATGCTCTTCCCGATAATCCGAATTTACGGAATGCTCTATCAAGAATAAATGCAATACGAGCCATGTAACCTGAGTCTTCAAGAATGGAGAAAAACAGGAACAATACAAGTATGGGAGGTAAAAAGGATAATACTGCTGCCAAACCGTCAATAATACCACTGTTAATTAAGCCTATTGCCCAAGTATCCATAGAACTGCCTTCAACTGCACCTTGGATAAAACCAAACAATTCGCCAACGATACAATCGTTCCAAATATTGTTTATCATTACACCCGGGGACATTACCGCACCGTCATACAGACATTGCAGTAGTTTTACTCCGAAATTGGTGGCTTCACCCTCTATAAACCAAGTAGGATGTAGATCTTCAAGTGTCGGTAAACCGAATATTGCACCTAAGTACAATAAGTCCTCTCCGAATGTAAGATGGAATATTGCAAATAGTATTACGATAAATATAGGTATACCCCATATCTTATGAGTCAATACCTTATCTGCCTTATCAGATTTACTCATCTTTACCCTATCTTTGTTTTTACGCTCAACTACAAATGAGAAGTTTTTTGATATAAATTTATATCTCGCATCGGCAATCAATGCTTCAAAATCGGTTCCAAACAATTCGTCATTGAATGTTGTCTTAAATTCGTCAACCATTCCAACGGTCTGCTTGTGCATTTCTACTTCAATCTCATCATTTTCAACGAGTTTAACCGCATGGAATAATGGATTTTCTACATTTTGTCCCTTTAATGCAATAGTCACATCGCCAATCAGATGAGAAATTGCAGTTCCGTCAAGCACGGATATGCCCTTGCGTGCTTTCTTGGATGTAGCGTATGCTTTATCCATCAATTCCGTTAAGCCTGTTTCCTTTAATGCTGAAATCTTGACAACTGGTATTCCAAGCTTTCTTTCAAGCTCTGCTACATCTATCTTGTCGCCGTTCTTTTCTACTGCATCCATAAAGTTCAATGCAATTACCATCGGAACATCTATCTCCATTATTTGAGTGCTTAAATATAAGTTACGCTCAAGGTTGGTTGCATCAACTATATTTATGATACAGTCGGGCTTTTCGTCTAAAATATAGTTTCTTGCGATAACTTCTTCGGGGGTGTATGGCGATAACGAATATATCCCCGGTAGGTCAACTATCTGTATAGGCTCGACACATTTCTTATATACTCCGTCTCTCTTATCAACGGTTACACCAGGCCAGTTTCCTACATGTGCGGTCGATCCGGTCAAACTATTGAATAATGTTGTCTTTCCACAATTAGGATTACCTGCTAATGCAAATCTTTTCATTATGCCTTGACCTCCTTCAATACAACCGTAACACATACTGCTTCACTCTTACGCAATGTAAGCTCATAGTCTCTAAGCGTTATTTCGATAGGATCTCCTAAGGGTGCTCTCTTACGCATGTATATTTCTGCGCCCGGTGTGATCCCCATATCGAATAACCTTCTCTTTATTTTACCTTCGCCACTAACGGACTTTATTGTTCCGCTCTCGCCGATCTCAAATAAATCTAATGTCTTTTCCATTTGAATATCTCCTTATATTTTTATTTACGCAACAAATATTTTGGTGGATAGATCATTGTCTAACGCTATCCTACCGTCCTTAATCTTGATAACGACGGTGCCACCACTCGAGCTTAATACCGACAACTCGCCGTTGAGGGTTATTCCTAAGCTCTCAAGATGCTTCTTAACACGATCCTCTGCCGTGATCCTTACTATTCTGAGTTCTGTATTTAAAGGTGCTAATCTTATTGGCATAACGACCTCCGTTTATTAATATATAGATATGAATGAAACTTCATATTCGTACAAATTCTATCATGATATTATGCTTTAGTCAAGTGAAATGTGAATGTTTTTTCATATTCATACTATTTTTTTTATCGTTTTCTTTTTTTACACTTCAACTGTCTTAATTATCTATATTCAATATATTTCACTATATGTATTAACGATTTTATTTTATTGGGTTGATTTTTTTTACATTATGCGGTAAAATATCGATATGAAAATCAGAGAACCAGTTCAAAACCGTGCTAAGGATAAAAAACAAAGAATAATCGATGCCGCTTACGAAATCTTTTCGGAGGTGGGCTTTTATAACGCCAACACCACCGATATTGCTAAAAGAGCCGGTGTTTCTACTGGTATCGTATACGGTTATTTTAGCGATAAAAGAGATATATTGATATATGTTATTGAAATATATATGAATAAGGTGTCCAATCCGATTAAGGCGTATCTTGCAGAGATATCCGCTCCAATCGACTTCGAGAGCCTTATCGTTGGTTTCCTCGATCTTGCTATCGAGTTGCATAAGTCAAATGCAAATATCCACAATATTCTCCACTCGCTTTCGACTACCGATAAAGAAATCAATCAAAGATTTATGGTGCTTGAGGATAATATCACCCTCTATGTTTCAAAAGCACTAAACGAGTCAGGACTAAAAATCGACGGACTAAAAGAAAAGGTCCATATCGCTATGAACCTCGTTCAATCCTTTGCTCATGAATATGTCTATGACTGTCATGAATATATCGATTACGATTGTATGAAAAAATCTGTTATCGGTATGCTGGTTTATTTGTTTAAATAATTGAGTTTAAAAAAGCTGTCCAACGGACAGCTTTTTCTTAATATACATTTGTACTCATTATTAAAGGAATATAATTAAACTCGATAGCTTCACCCTCTGCACCGTTTCCGATGGGTAAAACTGTTGTTTCAAGTTCCTCTATCCTATCAATCCTACCGCTGACATAATCAAGAATGCGAGTGCGACAAGATTCTGTGCGAAGCATAAGTCCGCCTAATCTTAGATCTTGCACATCAAAGCCCGAGGTCTTGTTTTCCTTATACCACTGCTTTTTAAATGCATTATAAAATAATTTTAGACGCTTTTTGACCTCGTTATAATCATTTTCAGCCAATCTAAGCAATTCGTCCTTATCTCCCGTCCGGTACGCTTGTCTTGTTTTATATCCTAATGCATATTTGTATTCGAGTAAACCGCACAGCTTAGCTTGGGTGTCGAATATATATCCGAATTTTCGATACTTCTTAGCAAGATCTTCAAGCTTTTCGGCATAATCATGATAGATATCAACATTTTCAACATTTACCGTATAATCAAGAAATCCGTTAAAATAATCGGAATACAGCATATATCGAGAGGGATTTTCGGTTCTCGTAACGCCTTTCAGTCTATTGGCTGAGTCAACCATCATAAACTCATCGAAATCTATTCCAACTGTTTTGCGGAAACGAGCCTTTATTAAATCTTCGTCTTCGTTACCACGAGCATATTCAGCGATATAAAACAGTGCGGAAAGCTGTGCAAAATGAGAGCATTCGCCACCAAAATCACCCCACATGGTCATAAATACATTCTTAACTTTATTCTTACGGCATGCTCGTATAGCAGGAACCATTGCATCTATACTGAAACGATTCAATGGTGTCACGCCCATCCAGCTCCAGACTCCGCCTGCAAACCAAAAATCAGGGGATAACTGTCTATGATTGTATATCATCCCATCGTATTCCTCTTCTTTACCGTGATAGTAGTCCCAGTATATAGGTACTATGTTCTTATTCACAGACTGAATAACTTCTTCGGGCATCTTAATTCTTGGCTGATAATAGCCATCTGCCCACGAGAAGAACATATCAGACCACATTAAGCACTTGTATCCATACTTAGTTGCAATCTCTGACACTCGATCAAGATGCCTTTTGATAATGGCTGTTTTTGTTTCATATCCATATAAATCGAGATGTCTGCCCCGACCAAGCATAAATGCTTCATCCATGCCGATATGGATAAGCTTTGAGGTAAAGCATTGAGATAATGTAGCAAAAAGTCTTTCGATAAATTCATAGGTTTTTGGATCGTCCACAAGAAGAATGTCGTTACAATCAACAGGGTGCTTTCCCCAACGAACAAGTGCATTAAGGTGCGCTAATGTCTGTATACAAGGGATAAGCTCCATGCCAAGAGATGTAACATATGCATCAAGTTCCTTCAGTTCTTCTTTGGTATATCTACCACGCATATATCCAAAATAAGGCTCGCCGTCCACCTCATATGTGTCTTCGGTGTATAACATCACGGTATTATAACCCATTTTTTTTAGTAACGGAAGGTAACTTTTTAAGCCATCTACGCTCATTACAGAATTGCGTGACATATCTATCATTACGCCAAAATGCTCGAATCTATTCTTTTTCATCATTGTCTCCTACTCTTTATTTTCATTGATTATATCTATTTGCACAGCCCTCATTGCATCAAGTGCGGTCTTGTGACTGTCCTTAGTAACGCCTGCACAACAGGATGCATCCACTACAATTCTTGTTTCGGGAAACTCCGCTTTAAGTATCATAGCATTAGAAATTACACATATGTCGGTACACAAGCCACATAGTTCTATCTTAATTCTTGGCTGATAATAGCCATCTGCCCACGAGAAGAACATATCAGACCACATTAAGCACTTGTATCCATACTTAGTTGCAATCTCTGACACTCGATCAAGATGCCTTTTGATAATGGCTGTTTTTGTTTCATATCCATATAAATCGAGATGTCTGCCCCGACCAAGCATAAATGCTTCATCCATGCCGATATGGATAAGCTTTGAGGTAAAGCATTGAGATAATGTAGCAAAAAGTCTTTCGATAAATTCATAGGTTTTTGGATCGTCCACAAGAAGAATGTCGTTACAATCAACAGGGTGCTTTCCCCAACGAACAAGTGCATTAAGGTGCGCTAATGTCTGTATACAAGGGATAAGCTCCATGCCAAGAGATGTAACATATGCATCAAGTTCCTTCAGTTCTTCTTTGGTATATCTACCACGCATATATCCAAAATAAGGCTCGCCGTCCACCTCATATGTGTCTTCGGTGTATAACATCACGGTATTATAACCCATTTTTTTTAGTAACGGAAGGTAACTTTTTAAGCCATCTACGCTCATTACAGAATTGCGTGACATATCTATCATTACGCCAAAATGCTCGAATCTATTCTTTTTCATCATTGTCTCCTACTCTTTATTTTCATTGATTATATCTATTTGCACAGCCCTCATTGCATCAAGTGCGGTCTTGTGACTGTCCTTAGTAACGCCTGCACAACAGGATGCATCCACTACAATTCTTGTTTCGGGAAACTCCGCTTTAAGTATCATAGCATTAGAAATTACACATATGTCGGTACACAAGCCACATAGTTCTATCTGCTCGACCCTTGAACGACCTCTTTTAATTGCGTCGGGGAGGTCCAAGCTTCCAAATGACGGCTTATCTATAACATCATAAACAAAAGGTTTAAGCTCGTCACAGATTTCCCATCCATTCGTTCCCTTAATACAATGAAGAATAGGAAGTCTAACACCCTCTTGAGTTCTAAGATATCTCTCATTATGGGTATCTCGTGTAAAAATAATGGTACCGTCATAATACTTGACCTTATTAACAACATTATCTACTATTGCTTTTGCTTGCTCAGAGCCTAAACTACCCGAAATAAAATCATTTTGCATATCAACTACTATTAAATATTTCATAACACCTCTCCTTGATCGCTAAAAACATTATATCATACGCAATAACCCTTTTCAAGAG
>CAZUET010000033.1:0-15008 GCA_964619685.1 uncultured Christensenellaceae bacterium | reverse complement strand
ATAATTAATATATAACAATATTTTTTTCCATTTTACTAAAAACAAAATAAATAAAAATGTAAAAAATCAATTAAAATGAAAGCGGATAAAGTCGTCCGCAAGATACTAAATGCTATACAATTTGATTTTCGATTCGCTCAAAATTCAACTATGCTCAGCATGACGGCGAACGAGTAAGTATGTCGAGAATAGAAAAAACACTATCAATTAAAAATCGACGCCTTTTAATTGTATAGTGTTTATTTATAATGTATTTATATAGTTACGGACGCATCCTTGTTTATGTTTTATATCCGTTTACTTCTTTTTTCTTGGTGGTTCACGTGGAATTAAACAATGCGGACCGTTACCGATAAGGTCTTTTCTCCCGTTTTCAAGAAGTGCTTGCTTGACAATAAAGTAGTTTTCGGGACGGTTAAACTGTAACAATGCACGCTGTGTTTGTTTTTCAGCCTTTGTTTTCGGAACATACACTTCGGAATAATCGTCGGGATTCATTTCGGTATAATACATACACGTCGATTTTGTGGATGGTGTCGGATAAAAGTCCTGAACTTGTTCGGGGATATATCTAACGCTTTTTAGATACTCTGCAAGCAAAATAGCATCCTTGGTTGTACAACCCGGATGTGAAGAAATCAAATACGGTATCAAATACTGCTTCTTGCCTAATTGCTTATTAAGTTCATCATATCTCTTTTTGAACTCCTTATACACCTCGAAGCTCGGCTTATTCATAAGCTTAAGCACCCTATCCGAACAATGCTCCGGGGCTACCTTTAACTGTCCGCTGATATGGTTTTCAACAAGCTCCTTCAAATATTTTCCGTCTTTATCCATCAATAGATAATCAAACCTGATACCCGAACGAATAAATACCTTTTTTACTCCGTCAAGCTCACGCAAGGTTCTTAGAATATCCATATATTCCGATTCGTCTGCATGCAAATTACTACAAGGTTTAAAACCTATACAATTCTTATTTGTACATGCTCCGTGTGTATCTTGCTTACCGCATGAAGGCACCCTTATATTTGCAGTCGGACCGCCTACATCATGAATATATCCCTTAAAATCGGGATCTGAAATAAGTGTTTTGGCTTCTTCAACAAGAGATTCTTTACTTCTTGATTGAACATGCCTCGATTGATGATATGTAATAGCACAATAGCTACATGCACCATAACAGCCTCTGACCGATGTCAACGAATATTTTACTTCCTTTAATGCAGGTACACCCTCACGGTACATAGGATGATAATTACGCTCATAGGGAAGTGCGTACACAGAATCAAGTAAGCTTTGCTCTACCGGGTACTGAGCAGGGTTTTGCACCACATACTTATCACCGTGCTTTTGTAAAAGTGTTTTTGCAGTAAATGGATCAATGTTATTAGATTGAATATTAAAAGCTTTACAATAGCTTTTTTTATCCTTACTGACCTCTTCAAAAGATGGGCAAAATATCGCTTCATTAGCTTCGATCTTCTTTATTACACCCTTACTTAACTCTTCATAGATACTTAGGTATGCCGTTCCCCTAATATCCTTAATTGCTCTAATCGGTACATTCCTATTAAGTAGCTTCAAAATATCGAACCATGGATTTTCACCCATTCCATAAATTAGTAGATCCGCTTTAGAATCCACAAGAATAGACGGCTCGACCTTATCAGACCAATAGTCATAATGTGCATTACGCCTTAAAGATGCCTCGATACCGCCAATTATAATAAAATCATCGGGGAAAAGCGTTCTTAATTTACGGCTATATACGGTTACTGCTCTATCGGGGCGCATTCCTACCCTACCGCCCTCGCTGTACTCGTCCACCTTACGGCGTTGCTTAGCAACGGTATAATGTGCAACCATACTGTCAACCACGCCACCGCTTATAAGAAATGCTATTCTCGGAGAACCAAATCTACTATAATCGTCATCGTTTTGGGGTTGCGGTATCATACATACCGAAAAGCCACGGCTTTCGATAAGTCGTGAAATGAGTGCGTGACCAAACGAGGGATGATCCACATATGCATCCGCTGTAATCATTATAAAGTCAGGTTGACCGCTAAATTCTTCTCTTGTAACCGGTAAAAAGCTCATACCTATAATATACCATATTTCATGGCTTTTAGCAAGAGGTTTAAAAGCTCATTTTTTGCTTATACTAACCGAGATGAAGAGAAAAGGTAAAAAAGGAATATTTTTATTTATTACATTATTCATTATATCCCTTGTATTACTCACAGGGGTGTGCTTATTAGTTTATTCGACAACAGTTACGCTCGATTTAGATAAACTAAAAGTCCAAAGCAATTCGCTAACTGTTTATGACATTGATAATAACTTGACCTTGACCGATAATAAGTATGCTTATTTAAAGGATATTCCTATAGACCTACAAAATGCTTTTATTGCAATGGAAGACAAACGATTTTATTCACATAAAGGCATAGATCTAATTAGAATAGGCGGTGCTGTAATTCATGATTTAAAGGTAGGCTCATTCGAGCAAGGTGCTTCAACGATCACTTGCCAATTAGTAAAGAATACGCACTTATCCAACGACAAAACTTTAAAAAGAAAATTAGACGAGGCGATACTTGCAATTAAGCTTGAAAATCAACTTTCAAAAGATAAAATACTTGAATCATACCTCAATGTTATATATTTCGGGAACGGAATTTACGGCGTGCGGAATGCCGCTTCGAGGTTTTTTGATAAAGAACTCGACAAACTCTCTTTAGCGGAATGCGTTTCGATAGCTTCAGTCGTCGCTAATCCATCTAAATTCTCCCCTATATCAAATCCACAAAACAATAACCATAGAAAAAGTATTATACTCAAAGCAATGCTCGAACAGTCACTAATAGATAGTTCTGCATATCAAAATGCATTAAACACATTTGTAGAGGCTAACGAACAAAAGGGTAATAGAAATAGCGATTATATTGAACTTGTGATAGAAGAAGCAAGCAATATATTAAATATTTCAAAATCCGACATAAAGCAAGGCGATTTTAAGATATACACATTCCTTGATAACTTAGAACAAGAAAAGCTGGTGGAACAGATAAAAAATGCAAATGATCCCACTTCTATAGTAATTGCTGATAATAAAGCTGGATCAATAAGTGCATATGTTAGCAATCATCGTTATTCACCCTTCACTATGAAAAGAAATGCAGGCTCTATTATCAAGCCTTTTATCTACGCAAGTGCCTTCGAATCGGAGATTCTATATCCTATAACTAATATCGACGATTCACCGACAGTATTTGGTGACTATACACCAAGCAACTATGGTAATAGATATAGAGGAATGATTACGGCAAGAGAGGCTCTGAGCGTTTCATCTAATATATGTGCGGTCAAAACGCTTGAAAGCATCGGGTTCAGCAAGGCATTTACCACGTTAAACAAGTTTGGTTTTTCCACAAGCGAACAAGACAATAACTACGCACTTGCATTAGGTTCACTTCATAACGGAGTAACAATCGTAGGTATCACATCGGCATACTCTGCTCTTGCTAACGGTGGTAGGTATAGAGCATTATCCACAATTAGGATGATTTCGGATAAAAATGGTAAAGCTCTTTATATCAGAAAAGAAAACACGGCTGATGCAATAACCCACCGCACTGCCGATATGCTCAATGATTGTTTGAGGGAGTGTGTAAACAGTGGTACTCTAAAAAAGCTATCATCTTTTAAGGGATTTTGCGGTAAAACAGGCACATTTGAGGTAAACGGTAAAAACAGTGACTGTTGGCTTACACTGTATGACAGTGATAAAACATATTGTGTTTGGCAAGGCAACCTATCTATGAAAAAAGAAGATATGCTGACAAAAACCGGTAGTTCAGGAATCGATCTAATTATCGACTTAATTCCTAAAAACGGAAACTATCCCTACAACACAACAAAAAAGCAAGCTATTGATGCCCTAATTCTACAAAGATACGGACAAGTACAGCTTGCTTCCTACAATACTCC
This sequence comes from uncultured Christensenellaceae bacterium, assembly GCA_964619685.1. Taxonomy (GTDB): domain Bacteria; phylum Bacillota; class Clostridia; order Christensenellales; family CAG-1252; genus RUG14300. Next base: position 11,009 of record CAZUET010000033.1, on the reverse strand, counting down.
CGAAAGATATATAATCTATGATTTTGCACCGATTGATGCAAAAATTTCAACGCTTTTTACCGTCCCTACCGCCGAAGTAAATGTAACCTGCTTAGACGGACTCTTAGATATAACTATTAACACAAAAGCGGAATGCTATTATCTAATTTATCAAAAATGTATGGGGCTAACGATACCTCTAAAAAGAATTGAGGATTCGTCGAATGAGATAAAAATTCAAACCTTTCTCGCACCCGATCTCAATGAAATAATCGTAGAGCCTTATGTAAAGGGAAAGGAAATTTTAAAGGGTGAGAGTGTTATCGAATACTTATACGGTTAACCTATATCGACGATCTCTATATCTGCCAATGCATTTTCAATCAACGCTTCATAGTCGAGTGCAGATTCTGCCTTGACTATGGTTTCAAGCTTAGGATGAATGACAGGGTTCTTTGGTAAAAATACAGTACAGCAATCCTCATATGGAAGAATACTTGTTTCAAAGGTATTTATTTCCTTAGCAGTGGCAATAATTTCTTCCTTATCCATTCCGATAAGCGGTCTAAATACAGGAAGCTTTTCGATAACCGAGTTAGTTACGGTAATGCTTTCTTGTGTTTGTGATGCGACTTGTGCAAGGCTTTCGCCCGTGATTATCGACCCACAACCGTTTTTGAGTGCTATTCTCTCGGCAATACGCATCATTATTCTACGCATTATGGTTATCATAAAATCTGCAGGACATTTTTCGTGTATCTCACGCTGAATGTCTGTAAATTTGACAATATATACCCTCATTGGCCCCGAATACTCCGACACGAGCTTAGCAAGGTCAAGAACCTTTTCTTTAGCCATCAAGCTGGTATATGGGAAGGAATGGAAGTGTATGGCATCAACACGAAGTCCTCTTTTTGCCATTCTATACAATGCAACCGGAGAATCGATACCGCCCGACAAAAGACACAATGCTCGTCCCGAACAACCTATAGGCATACCTCCCATACAAGGAATATTGTCATAGTAGACATAACTTACACCGTTTTCTCTAATATCGACATGTATTTCCTTATCGGGTTTATGTAAATCGACCTTTAAAGATGGATGCTGTTCAAGACAATATCCGCCGATTTCACCTGCAATCTCTACAGAATTAAGTGGAAGCCTTTTATCTGCACGCTTAACTGTAATTCTAAAAGTACCCGAAGCGGGAGCAATGGATGAGCAGACTTCGGCTATTTTGTTAATATCCGTTTCGATCTTATATGCAACGCTTAATGAATATAGTCCACTGACCTTTTTGAGCTTTTCAACTATATCATAACAATCATCCTCTTTAAAGCCTTCTACAAAATAACGACCGAATGATGCTTTGAGTGTACAGCCAAATTCGCTGATGCACTTCTTGATATTGTTAAGTAACAATCTTTCAAAAAAGCCTCTGTTGCGTCCCTTTAAATAAATTTCTCCGTATCTTAATAATATAACCTTTTCCATGTTCTCTCCACTATACTCTGGTGTATTTTTTTAATATATTGTAGCTTTCTAACAGCTTATCGGCAAAATCATCGGCATCATATGTATCATATGCATTACAACTAATACGTAAAATGCCCTCTTGATATCCGTCTTTAAGTCCTAACGCATCGGGGAGGCGTTGTGTACCTTTTTTACTCGAGCATGCCGAGCCAATACCTGTAATAAAACCGTAGCCCTCTAATGTATGCATCAAAACCTCACCTCTAACATTTTTAAAATCAAGTGCCAAAATATGAGGTGCTGAATTTTCGGGCGTTAATATTCTAAGGTCGTCCAAATGCGATAATCTCTCACGAAGTCTTTCGAAAAACGGCTTACAATTTTCACTGAGCTTTGCCATATTTTTTGATGCTATACTTGTTGCCTTTGCAAATGCCATTATAGCAGGTACATTTTCGGTAGATGATCTAAGTCCTCTCTCTTGACCACCACCGTAAATAAGGGGTGATAAGCTCAAGCCTTTACGAATGTACAATAGACCACTACCCTTTGTCGCACCTATTTTGTGTGAGCTGATACTATATAAGTCAACTCCAAGTACCCTAAGCTTAGTCGGTATCTTACAAAACGCTTGCACACCGTCGGAGTGAAATAGCGCATTGGGTGCAACGGCTTTTGTAAGCTCGACAAGCCTTTTAATATCATTTATCGCACCTGTAACATTGTTAACATGCATTATGGAAACCAGTGAAACATCACTGTTAAGCAACGCTACAAATTCACTTTCTATCACCCTACCGCTACTATCGGTCGGAGCTATACAAACATCATAGCCACGCTGTTTAAGTTCCATAGCGGAATTATAAACGGCAGAATGCTCGCTTGCAGAAATAATAACACGGGAGCCGTGCTTCTTATGAGAGCATAGCAATGCTTGATTATCGCTTTCACTTCCGCTCGATACAAATACCAATGTACTCTCATCAACACCCAAAACAGATGCAATTACTTGACGGGCGGACTTGATATCTCGAGCAACGTTTATAGCATTTTGATAAAGTGCGGACGGATTAAAAAATAACTCTCGTTGGTATTTATCATTTACCTCGATAGCTTCTTCTAAGACCTTAGTTGTCGCTGCATTATCTAAATATACATAATTACTCATTATTAACTCCGTGCTCTATCAATGATAACATAAAATTATCGGGTGAAATGGCATAATTCACACCATTGATAGAAAAATAATATCTTTCTTTATATTCGGTAAGTAGTATCGCTTTACTCTCATCCACTTTGATCATATCGGATACCGCTACTATCAATTTAAGCTTATACTTACCATAGGTATTTGTTCGATAAACGGTCAAAACGCCGTCATTATAAATATACTTATAATCGAATGCGAATAGACAAGCAATATTGCCCCAAACCAAGCCTATAACAAAAGGTACTAAGCCGACAAATAAAAGTTTCCAATGGATAAATGCTAAGCATACTGCAAGCATTATCGCTATTAAATAATGAAAAACGCCTATTATCTGTAACGCCCTTTTTAACTTGCCCTTTGGTGTATGTTTGACGGGTAACAACTGCTCGTATATCATCTTAATCTTATAATGGTAGCACCGCTACCGCCCTCATCTCTATTACCTAATCGATAGCTGACTATATCCGCACCGCTTAGATAATCCCAAATACCGTTACGCAAAGCACCTGTACCGTTACCGTGTATTACTCGGCAAGTTTCCATATTATGAGCCTTACAATCGGCAATAAAATCGTCTAACAGATATATTGCTTCATCTACATATTTACCTAATAGGTTTATCTCTCTGACATTTTTGGCTTGCGGTATAGGATTAACATATTTGATAGGCTTTTTACTTTCGACCTTTTGTTTATTACCGTAATTTTGATCTTTTAGTTTCTTGACATTCTTTTTTCGTGCGGTAGTTGTTATATTACCGATCTTTACAACATATTCGCCATTCGGTGAAATACTGCTCAATATTGCAACATCGTTAATGGTGGTCAAAAAGACCTTATCACCGGGACGAGGCTCTTCGTTGGACAATTCTATTTGTTCTCTATCCTCGTTTTCAAGCTTAACACTAATACCCTCTATTTGCTTTTTAAGCTTAGTTGCGTCAAAATAACTACCCTTAGTAGGTTGATCCATTAGTGCTTTGAGTTGTGTCAATATCTCATTGACCTCGACTAATGCATTATCGACCATTCTACGGACTTCCTTTTTTGAATTTGCATTCAATCTATCTATTTCATTTTGAAGCTTTGCTTGTAGCGAACGGTACTTAGCTATCTCTTCACTTAGTTCACGAGCTTTTTTATCCGCTTCGAGTTTTCTTTCCTCTGCAAGTCTTCTCGTTTGATCTGCAGATTGTAAAACCTCTTCAAAGCTTTGCTTCTCGGTGCTCAAACCGTGCTTTGCATTTTCAATTATCTCGTTATTCAAGCCTAATCTACGACTTATTTCAAGTGCGTTACTTGTTCCGGGAATACCGATTATCAATTTATAGGTAGGCTCAAATGTTTCGGGATTAAAGTCCATTGAAGCATTTTCAACCCCTTTTGTTTGATAGGAATATTCCTTTAATCTCGAATAGTGTGTCGTAATTATACCCTTAGCACCCGATCTTAACAGATAATCGGTTACCGAAACAGCTAATGATGCACCCTCTTCGGGATCTGTTCCTGCACCTAACTCGTCAAGGAGGACAAGGCTATTATTATCTACATTATCTACTATATCAACCACATTTTTAATATGTGACGAGAATGTAGATAAGCTTTGCTCTATACTTTGTTCGTCTCCCACATCACAAAAAACGCTATTGAACACCGATATTTCCGCATTTTTACACGGCAAGAATAATCCGCTCATTGCCATTAAGGTAAACAACCCTGTAAGCTTAAGGGAAACCGTCTTACCTCCTGTATTAGGTCCTGTAATCAAAAGTAAATTATAATCTCTACCTAATTTTACAGTAACAGGAACGACTTTTTTTACATCTATGAGGGGATGACGACCTTCTTTAATATACAAACTTCCTTTTGAGTTCAATTCGGGCTTTACTGCGTTAAATCGTCTTGAAAATACCGCTCTTGAGAAAATTACATCTAATTCCACAATTATTTGTAAATTGGTGAGTATTTGAGTAGAAATAGATGCAATGCGTGCGGTATATGCTCTCAAAATACGCTCGACTTCTTTTGCTTCGTCAAGCTCAAGCTGTCTTAATGCGTTATTCATTTCCACGACCTCGGCAGGCTCTATAAAAATAGTTTGTCCCGATGACGATTGATCGTGAACTATACCATTGATAAATGATCTGTATTCCGCTTTAACCGGGATAACATATCTATCGTCACGCTTTGTTACAATGGTATCTTGTAGATATTTTGAAATGCTCTTATTATTAACAATAGCGGTAATTCTATCCTTTAAGCGTTCATTACCTCTACGGATAGCCTGACGAATATCGTATAGTTCGGGTGAAGCGGTATCTCTCAATTCTTCATCATTTAGTATGGCATTATCAATTTCTTCGGCTAAAATATCGGCTGTATAAATATCAATACCATATTCATAAAGAATAGGAAGTTCCATTTTGTACTTAGTTGTAGCGGTCTTAACCTCGGACGATACTCTAAGCACCGTTACTATACTCATTAACTCTCTTATACTCAATACCGACTGCTTTTCTGCAAGCCTTATAGAATCGGTAACATCATCAACATTAAAAGACGGATTGATATTATAATCATATAATAATCTACTTGCCTCATCGGTCTCCGCTAAAAGTCTATCACATTTTTGCATGTCCGAAATAGGTCTTATTTTTAAGACCTCTTCCTTTGCCTTTGCAGATTGAGCAAATCCGCTGACTATACCGAGTATTTTGAGATACTCTAACGCTTTAAGCACTCTTTCGGTTATCATTATTCACCTATAATTCCGTCCGCTTTTATGGGGGCATCTCCGCCAATGAACGAAATGTATTTATTATCCTTTACAAAGTCAAGCTTAATACATCTATCCGAATAAAGGGAATAATAGCACCTTTTATCCGAAATAAAGCCGATAAGCTTAAATTTATTATTACCGTAATTATAATAAAGAGTCCTACCTTTATTCTTACAATCCTTACAGCCTACTCCGTTTACAGATTCGTTAGGGCAATGCTCAAAATGCATCAATGGAATTCGTCCTGACGCAAACGTATGAGTTGCTCCTTCAACTGTATAACCTCCAAGTTCAACAGAAGCAACAATGGCATCGGCATCGGCAAATTGCTTAGCAGTAAATGAGTTGGCTATGTTTAATCCTATACCGGCAATGTACGGCACAGAACATTGTCTTGAAAGCTCTACCAATCCTATATTATCGGCATAAACACCTATACCGTTAGACTTGGCAAAATTAACAAGCTCATTTTGAAGTGTACGATCAAGTAAAACGGGAAGTTTAATATAAAGCTTTTTACCGCTACTCCTTACAAAATCAACTGCTTTTTGATATTCGGAAGTACTTACATATCTCGGATAATAAACAAGTGCAGTATAATCACCGTCAATAAGCCTATCCGATTCAATTATAGTACCTTGTATATGTTCATTTTGCTTTATCTCTTGAATATCGGTTAAAGGAGCTATCTCTTGATTGTACGCATCGATGATTGCCCTTTTTAGGGTATCGAGCGTATTATTTCTTAGTTGATTTAGTACTGATTTAGCAAGGTATCCGCTACCACTACATGTGAGATGCTCGAGCATAAAATCGGTATTACCTGTCTTTGATAATTGAGAAAAGACCTCTTCATATGTAAGATCTCTAATATCTACAGCATCCGCACCGTTCACGGAAACGCTTATATCACCGTAAGAAGCGGTCAATATTGACGGTGAACCGATAGACAGAGTAAATGAAACGCCTAAGCGTTTTTTAGCCTTACGCACCTTATCGCTTAGAGCCTCCGAGCGTGTAAGACACAATATATCGCCTTTCTCAACTCCGTTACTGACCGGAATCAAATATCCCTTTTCGGTCTTTGTACAAGAGGTAACATCGCTTCCGCCTACTTCCACTCCTTTCCATAATATTTTTAGTCCGTCACCCTTATTAAAGGGGGCATTTACCAATGCATAAGGAAATCCGTTTTTACGTGTAATACCAAGGACCTTACCGACTTCTCGCCCGATATGACTTGCGGTCTTAGGATATATCACATTACGAGATTTAAAATATGCAGGTGTAAAACCACCCCTTGCGAATGCAGTCAAAACATCTTTTTTATCGGGCTTTAAGCCGTCCAGAAGATCTCGATAATACTTTGTAACAGAATAAACATATTCGGGACTTTTAAGTCTACCCTCTATTTTTAAGCAATCTACACCCACGCTCTCAAGCTCGGATAAATACTTATCTAAACAAATATCCTTACTTGACAAGTTATATCCCTTACACAAAGTATTACCACTTTCATCTGTAACGATATATTCTTGTCTACAAGGTTGTCTACATTGCCCCCTATTACCGCTCTTACCACCAATATAGCAAGACAATAGACAATTACCCGAAAATGCAACACATAATGCACCGTGAACAAATACTTCCTTTTCGATGCCCTTAATAGAGGCTATCTCATCAATACTTGCTTCACGAGAAAGGACTACTCTGGTTACACCGAGCTTTTTATAAAATTCGGCACCGTCAACAGTTTTTATACCAGCTTGTGTAGATACATGCACAGGAATAAAGGGATATAGTCTTCTTATCTCTGTAATAAGCCCTAAATCACTGACTATAAGTGCATCGGCACCCTTTTCATATGCGTTATATGCCAATTCAAGCGCTCTATCAAGTTCGGAATCATATACATTGACATTCAATGTAATATATACCTTTACTCCATACAAGTGGCAATAATCTGCCCACTCACTTAAATTAGATAAACTGAAATCTATAGATTTGGCTCGGGCATTTAATTCACCCAAGCCAAAATAAACTGCATCTGCTCCTGCGTTAACAGCAGCAATCAATGCTTCAATAGTACCGGCAGGCGCTAACAGCTCCATTAGCGTAATACTGCTCCTAAGCTAACTTCAACGCCCTTGATGATTTTATCAATCAAAGGATTAACATCGGTATCTACCAATGTTCTATCCTTAGCTCTGAAACTCAACGCCAAAGCAATACTCTTCTTACCGCTCGGAATACCCTTACCGCTATATACATCGAATACCTTTACGCTTTCAAGTAGCTTTCTTCCGCCTAATCTCTTAACCTCGTCTATAATTGATTTAGCATTGACCGAATTATCAACTACGAAAGCAAGATCTCTCGAAATAGCAGGGAACTTAGGAAGATCTACGAAGGGAAGATGCGATTTTTCATTTTCGATAAGTACATCGAGCCATAATTCGGCAACATAGCACTTTTCGATCTTATAATCTCTTTGAACATCAGGATGTATCTCACCGATATAACCCAATATCTCACCGTTAACCGTAACAACGGCACTTCTACCGGGATGCAACCAAGGATATACCTTTGGAGCGAACTCCGCAGTGATATTAAGCTTATCGAGTACTGATTGTAAAGCACTCTTAATTGTGTAGAATGTCTTATCCGAACCGAACTCAGCAAGCATCAAAACGGGCTTTTCGTCGGGAAGTTCATTCAACGGTAGCTCGTGGGGTAAATAGACCTTACCTATCTCATACATTCTTGCCGATTTATTACCTTTTGCGATATTACCTGCAATAAGGCTTAGCATGGAATGCAATAAGGTTGTACGCATTACCGATAATTCTTCACCTAAGGGATTTAATAGCTCAATTGTACGAGTTCTATAATCATCCTCGGGAATTCTAAGCTTTTTAACGAATGACGGAGAAATAAAGGAATAGCTTACGCATTCATTATATCCTGCCGTTCCGCTTAAAAGGTTACGGATTTTAGCTTCTGTTTCGTGTGCATAGGTATTTACGCCCTGTGTTTGGCTCAAGCCGTCCAAAGGAGCACTTACGATATTATCATAGCCGTAAAATCTGATGACTTCTTCAGCTATATCGTTAGCATTGATAAGATCTTCTCTATATCCTGGTATTGTCAACGAAATGATATCTCCGTCAAGAACAGGACTTAAAGACAATCTCGATAAAATATCAACCATAATATCGCTCGATATATCGATTCCTAATATAGCATTGATACGCTTAACGCTGACTGCTATCTTACGATCCTCAGTCTTACCTAATGTATCGATAACTCCGCCTACTATCTCGCCACAGCCTAATTCGGCAATCATTGTGCAAACACGCTCGATAGCCAATTCTTGACTTAAAAAGTCGATACCCTTTTCAAACCTTGCAGAGCTATCCGAACGAAGACCGAGCTTTCTCGATGTTCTACGAACATTATCTCTCTTAAAGCATGCGGATTCAAATACAACATCGGTTGTGTCATCCGAAATACCCGAATTCATTCCACCCATGATACCTGCTAAAGCGACAGGCTTATCTGCATCACAAATAACGAGGTTATCGCTATTTAAAACATTTTCCTTTTCGTCGAGGGTAACTATCTTCTCGTTTTCTTCCGCTCTTCTTACAATTATCTCATGTCCGCCTATCTTATTTGCATCAAATGAATGCATAGGTTGACCTATCTCGGTAAGAACATAGTTAGTAATATCGACGATATTATTGATAGGTCTGATACCGACCTTACGCAATCTTCTACGAATAATCTCGGGCGATTGTTCGATCTTTATATTCTTAACAGCCTTAGCCATATATCTTGGGCATAGGTCATCAGCCTTAACGGTAACCTTTACATAATCGGATATATCGCCACTCTCTTTATATTCACAGTGAGGAATGCCCTTAAACGGAACATTCAATACGGCTGCAACCTCTCTTGCAATACCGATAATGCTATTACAATCGGGACGGTTAGCCGTAACGCCGATATCCAAAACATAATCGTCATTTTGGAGATAAACATTAATATCGGTGCCAAGAGGACAATGATCGTCAAGAATAAATATACCGTCTACACCTGCCAATGTATAGTCATCAGCGGTAAGATCAAGTTCGCTACCGCCACACATCATACCTTCGCTCAATACACCGCGAAGCTTACCCTTAGTAATCGTTTTACCGTCGGGAAGAACTGCACCGTGCATACATACAGGAACGATGTCACCAACATTAACATTTGTCGCTGCGGTAACTATCTGCTTTTGACCGTATACCGGACCGCAATCGAGCTGACAGATCACGAGCTTTTCAGCATCGGGATGTCTTTCGATAGAGAATATCTTACCGATAACAACCTTTTTAATGCTTTGTGATAAATCTATAATTTCTTCGACCTCAAAGCCTGCTTTAACCATTTTATCAGCCAAGACCTCGGGGGTAACATTAATATCTACATAATCCTTAAGCCAACTAAAAGGAACCTTCATAATAATCTCCTATTTATACTGTTTCAAAACTCTGACATCGTCCTCATACATTAAACGAATGTGAGGAATACCGTACTTAATCATTGCCATTCTATCTACGCCGAATCCGAATGCGAAGCCCGAATAGACCTCTGGATCTATACCGCAATTTATCAATACGTCGGGATTAACTACACCTGCACCGAGAACCTCGATCCAACCTGTACCCTTACATAGCTTACAGCCCTTACCACCACACATCGAGCATGATACATCGACCTCAACGCTTGGCTCTGTGAACGGGAAATATGAAGGACGGAAACGAGTCTTCGTTTCTTTACCGAACATTGTCTTAGCGAACATATCTAAGCATCCCTTAAGGTGAGATAATGATACGCCCTTATCTATAACTAAGCCCTCAACCTGATTAAAGATAGGACTATGTGTAGCATCGTCATCCGAACGGTATACCTTACCGGGACAGATTATTCTGATAGGAGGCTTTTCGGTAGTCATAACTCTCGCTTGCATAGGAGAGGTGTGAGTTCTAAGAAGAATATTCTCACTGACATAGAATGTGTCCTGCATATCTCTTGCAGGGTGATCCTTAGGTACATTGAGAAGTTGGAAGTTAAACATATCCGTTTCGATTTCGGGTCCTTCCTTGACCTCAAAGCCTAAACCCATAAAGATATTGACGATCTCGTCTTTAACAAGGGTCAATGGATGAATAGAACCGATTTCACTCTCTGCATCCAAAGTAACATCGATAGTTTCGGATTCGAGCTTTTTACGTTGCTCTTCAGCCTTTAACTGAGCCTCTTTTTCGGCAATACGCTTTTCAATAAGCGCTCTTCCCTCATTAACAAGCTTACCAAAGGTAGGTCTTTCTTCGGGAGAAAGATTTTTCATACCACGAAGAATACCGGTATACTCGCCGTTTTTGCCTAAGAATTGAACCTTAACATCGGACAAATTATTAGAATCCGTAGCGTTATCGATCGCATTCTCACACTTTTCTACTAATTGTTTAATCAAATCAAACATAGTTCGCTCCTATATTTATAAATTAATATA
>CAZUET010000032.1:0-15204 GCA_964619685.1 uncultured Christensenellaceae bacterium | reverse complement strand
TATCCAGAGCGGTATCATGACCACAGTTCACGCTTATACCGGTGATCAAATGATTCTTGACGGTCCTCAACGTAAGGGTGATCTTAGAAGATCTCGTGCCGGTGCTTTGAATATCGTTCCTAACAGCACAGGTGCAGCTAAGGCAATCGGTCTTGTTATCCCTGAATTAAACGGCAAGCTTATCGGTTCAGCTCAAAGAGTTCCTACTCCTACCGGCTCCACCACTATCTTAGTAGCAGTTGTTAAGGGACACGACATCACAAAGGAAAGCATCAACGAAGCTATGAAAGCTCAAAGCAATGAATCTTTCGGTTACAACACCGATGAGATCGTTTCTTCCGACGTTATCGGTATGAGATACGGTTCATTATTTGATGCAACACAAACCATGGTTCAAAAGATCGACGAAGACACCTATCAAGTACAGGTTGTTTCTTGGTACGATAATGAGAACAGCTACACCAGCCAAATGGTTCGTACAATTAAGTACTTCGCTGAACTTCTCTAATCGATCGATTAAAATCAAACATAATAAAAGAACGGAGTATCTACTCCGTTTTTTTATTGCTTAATTTATTAAAACTATCATATCATCCATTGCATATCATTCGCATATTACAACTAATCTTAACCCAAACCAATTAATTGTTCTATCGCTATTCTCGTCCGCCAAAAACAGTATGCATTTACACACATATTCTTTATATAAGGAAATAGATTCAAATACCTACGGTATTACCCAACGGTTTAGCTAAGTATAACATTTGATAGCGGAGTGCATTTGAAATGGTGTCATATATTCGTCCGCTGTCATACTGTACAGCTTATCTAATAATCAAGATAAGCGTTATTCTCCGTCTATTATCATACTGAACATTCGCACATGGTCATCTTTAATGGCGTTTGCGAAGTGCTATGAACCGTCCTGTCATACTGAGCGGAGCGTAAGCGTAGTCGAACTGCAACGCAGTTCAAGACATAGTCTTGCAGTATCTTGGACGGAAGTGGTACAGTCGTTTGATATCTTGCGGACGAATGAACGGAAGGAAAGTCTTGCTTTATCTTGGATGGTTACTAAAAAGCCTCGCCTCCACAAATGGGAGATGAGACTTTTTATAGGAAGTTTTAAAAAGAGAGACATTATTATAAACTATTTCCACTGCTTATCAAGATAATTGAAGCGTTGTTCTAACCAATTATAGAGATAATCAGCAGCTTCTTTTTGGTTTGTCAATGCTTGAGCACTACCATTTAATTCACCCCAAGCAGATTCATTTCTTAGATTTGGCCAGCGTTCATAGTTTTTGATGTAATATGCTTGATATGTTTCGCTTTGCTCTTGAATCAACTGTAAAGCTGTTTCGGGTACTTCGGCATCTTTTAATTTTTTCCATTTTTCTTTAACAAGATCTTGGAACCAATCTGCTTTGAGTAACAAATTCAACCATGGATTTTTTGCTTTAGCAACATACATTTGGTTAGGATTTTCACAGCTTATTTCGGTAGGACCGGATGGGCGAATTCCTAATGCGGAATCATAATCCCAAGGTGCCTCGAATACAAGCTTTTTATTACCTTTTTCGCTCATATCAACAGAGATATAGAAGCTTGACCAATCAATATCCGGATTAACAACAATTTCATTTAGGATATACATATCCACTAATGATTGAACATCAATCAATTTAGAAATCACCGATTGAGCTGTCAGACCATCAGTTTCAGTTATTCGAGAAAGACCGCCTCTATCATTTATTTCATAGAACCTATTACTTAGAGCACGGTTAGCAATTGCATAAACGTTATTAAGGTACTTTTGGATAAAATTAAGCTGCGCCTGGTCATTTATATCGCTTTTTACGGTATATCCACGCTGTGTGTATTCTGTATTGCCGTCATAACTCAATTCAAATGTAGGATCGCCATCAGGCAGTGCCCTTTCTTCGGTATAGTAGGCATCGTATTCTACAAAATAGCCTATATCTGTGCCTTTATAGTCATCTTCCACTTCAGGAACGCTAGTGCGGTTACTTCCATCGCCTTCTTTGACCTCCTGTTGTTCGACAAGCAGGTATACGCCCCAATATTCACCGTTTAGATAGACTTCTACATTTCGGAAGTCTGTACTATAATAGCCGTTAGATCCAAGAATAGTCTTTGCAAGATAGAAAGCTGTCGCGTTATTACTCATGGAAAGATCTTTTACGTCGGCAAGCAAAACCCAGTTTTTAAATTTTTCTCCATCGTGAAGACCTAAAAGGTTTTGTTTTTTATCGAGTTTTAAACGCAACGGCTTTTTTGCATAGTTAAGCGTATAATTACCACGAACCTTGACTTGAGTTTTTATATCTGTCAGAATATATTCTTCTTCGCAGTTTTCAATCGAAACGTTACCTGATACATAATCTATTTCTCCACGAACCTTATTATCCCTATTATAATTAGTTGCAAATGCGTTTGAACCATCGTCGGTGTTTATTCTAATAATAGGCATTTCATCACTAATTACAGGATACCAATAGTACATATTTTCATCTTCGTATGGTTTTTCTTCTACAGGATCATTTGGTTTGACGGGATCGTCTATTGGTTTGTCATCAGGTGTATTCGGTGTTACTGTCGGCGTTTTTGTACAAGCTGTTATAGAGAACATCATTACAAGCACCAATAGTAACGAAAGTGCACTTAGTAAGACTTTTCTTTTCATAAATCCTCCACTACATATATTGAAATAATATGCTATATGTATTAGTTTAACTGTAAAAAAAAGTCTTGTCAATACTCTTTTCTAAATGTGATACTAAAATGCACCCAATAGTTACTATTGTGCATTTAAAACAAACAATGGTGTGTGCTATAATGATAGTGTAGTAAAACAAGGAGTTTGGAATGAATCAAAAGGATATTCTCAATAAATACTATAAAAAACTGGTAAGAGAGTCTTTGTTTAAATCGTTATTATTTGGAGCTATCGTGGGATTTGCGGTAGGCTCTATTATTATGTTATTCTCGTGGCTCTCAAAGGTTAATGAATGGAATATATCATTTAATGGAACTTGGATAGCTGTGGTAACTGCGGTTGTACTTGCGCTTGGTGTGAGTGCACTTTTCTATTTCTTTGCATTTCGTCCAACAATGAAAAAGGCGGCTGAGCGAGTAGATAGCCTTGGATATGAAGAAAGAGCAATAACAATGCTTCAAATGTCCGATAGTGACGATCCAATGGCTAGGATTCAGCGTGAAGATGTAAAGGTACATCTTAATGCACCCACATCTAAAAAGATGCAGATTAAGATTCCTAAGCTTGTAATTGTTGTTGCATGCGTTTTGTTTGCAGTAACTCTTGCTATGATTATTGTTCCCAATGCGACCGGTGCCTTTGCTGTGGCTGAAATACCCGGTCAAGGCGATCAATCGATAATCGATGAATTATTAAAGGATCTTCGTGATGAGATTGACAACTCAACCGTCAAGGATGAGGTTAAAGATGAGATGCACGAGATAGTAGATGATTTGGAGGAAAGCCTTAAAGATTTAAATTCTACACAAGAGAAAATAGATAAGATACTTGAAACGGCGGACGAGATCCGTGATAAGCTCAATAATCAACAGACTCATGATAAGCTTGGCGAAGCATTGAAAGAGTTTGAAAATACTGAAAATCTTGGAGACGCTATCCAAAAAGGTGATACAGATGCTGTAAAGGATGCACTTGATGAAATAAAAGACAAGATTGATGCCGCACAATCTGGTGCCGACATGAAAGACGAGTTAAATGATCTCGCAAGCAGTATAGATCAAGCGCTTGATAAGGCGGGGCAAGCTGGAGATCCTTTGTCGGATGCATTAAAGGATCTAAGCGATCAGCTTAAGGATGCTGCGACCGATGCGGAAAGTGGAGATATGGACAGTGCATCTGAAAAAACAGACAGTGCTATAAGTGATGCAAAAGACTCTATCAGTAGTGCATTAGGCGAAGAAAATTCTAAGAGTGATCTAAATGATCAAATGCAAGGCAGTATAGGTGAAGCTCTTGATAAGCTTGATCCTAACGGCTCTATGCACGAGGATCCAAGTAGTAATAATAACTCAAATTCTCAGGAAGGTGCTGCAGGTAAGGCCGAAGAGGATACTCCGCCGAGTGATAAGCCGGGACAAAGCGAGACCGAGGAGCCTGAACAAACAGGTGCACCTAATCCTAAGGACGATCCGTATGGAAGCTCATTTAAGGACGGTAAGACCCCATATACCGAAAATTTTGAAAAATATTTCCGTGATGAGATGGCAAAACTTGAAAATAGTGACGCAACTCCCGAGGAAAAAGAAATGATTGCAAGATACTTTGCAGCAATGAGAGTTAAGGAAGACGCCGAAGATAGCGAAGATTAATTCTCTCTACAAATAAAATAAAATTTGGAGATAAAAAAAGTGATTACGAAGGAACAATTAGAAGTTTTTAGCAACAAGTGTAAGGTCATATTCGAACAAATTAGACGTGACGTTGTCGGTCAAGACGAGGTTGTAGAAGGAACGGTCATTGCAATGATCGCAGGTGGAAATGTTCTTCTCGAGGGTGTTCCCGGTGTAGGTAAGACTCGTTTAGTTCGTTCTTTAGGTAGAGTTTTCAACTTACCGTTTTCTCGTATTCAGTTCACACCCGACTTGATGCCTGCGGATGTTACCGGTACAAATATCATAGTTAAGGATAACGCAGGTAATTCTAAGTTTGAGTTCCAACCGGGACCGGTATTTAGTAATATTATTCTTGCCGACGAAATCAACCGTGCAACTCCTAAAACTCAGTCTGCATTGCTTGAAGCTATGCAGGAGCATACAGTTACCGTTATGGGTGAGTCAAGAAAGCTTGCAGAGCCATTCTTTGTGCTCGCAACTCAAAACCCGATCGAGCAAGACGGTACATATCCGTTGCCTGAGGCTCAAATGGACCGTTTTATGTTCAAATTGATTGTTGATTTTCCATGCATGAGTGAATTGCGTGATATCGTTACTATGACACAAGCTACCATGGCGGAAACAGCAGATTCCGTTTGTAACGGTGATGAGTTGATCGCTATGCGTAATACCGCTAAGGAAGTTCTTGTTGCAGACGAAGTGCTTAATTACACCATTCGTTTAGTATCTGCAACCCACCCTGATAGCGAAGATCCCGTAGCAATTGCAAAGAAATATGTTCGTTTCGGTGCAAGCCCTCGTGCAGCACAAGCTCTTATCAGTGCCGCTAAGGTTAGAGCATTGATTCATGGTCGTTATAACATTTCTTATACAGATATCAATGAGTTAGCTACTCTCGTTCTTCGTCACCGTATCAAGGCGAATTTCGAGGCTGTAACCGAACAAATTACGACCGATATGATTATTGCAGGTATCATCAAGGATTTGAATAATAATGGTGATCCGCTTCCTAAGAAAAAGGTTAGATCAACTATAGATTTTACAATAGATGCTCCTTCTGCTCCTGAAACCACAGAATCCGAAGATGAAGCTGTCGAGGAGAATAAGAGCGAAAAGAAAAAAGAGAAAAAGTCTCGCAAGCTTTTTGGTAAACAAGCTTCAGAGGATGATTTCGAAAAGTCTCTTGGAATAAATAAAGATTAGTCTTAACTCATGAAAAGAAAGATAATAGACGATGCATTTATATCACAGCTCGAAACGCTTACATTAAATATGCTTACTCCTATGAAGGGGTACTTTGGTGGTAGTCACCGTACTAATACATACGGTCAGACCATTGAGTTTGCCGATTTTAGAGAGTATGTTTTGGGCGATGATATTCGTCGTATCGACTGGAATTTGTACAGTCGCTTTGAAAAGCACTTCATCAAGCTTTTTGTGGACGAAAGACAGATGCATATCCAACTATTCTTGGATTGCTCAGCATCCATGTCACGAGTAAGTAATGCTAAAGCTGAATATGCTCTACGCACGATTGCGGCACTAGGATATCTCTCTGTGCATAATATGGACAAGCTGTCTATGTATTTGATGAAAGATGAAAAATGCGTCGATCTTTACGGAATGATAGTGGGCAAGGATGCTTATTATAACGCCGTAAAAAAGCTTGAAGACGTGGAGTTTGAAGGTGCTACCAATATTTCTGCAGCTGTTTCTAACTGCTTAAATATAGGTAATAATGACGGACTTACTGTGATAGTGTCCGATTTCTTGACAGATAACGATTGGAAAAAAGCTGTTGACTACCTGCTGTACCGCCATAGGCAGGTCATGCTTATTCAAATTTTAGATCCTATTGATATTGATCCGACTTATAACGGAAAGATCTTTTTGAGAGATGCTGAATCAGATAATATGTTAGATTCAGTCAATCTTAAGATGAGGATCAATCCATCAACATATAAGGCGTATCGTACAGCCCTTGCCGAGTATATAGGTGATATGAAGAGTTTTTGCTCATCACGTGGGGTTGACCTTATTACGGTAAGATCTGATTCATCTGTCGAAAAACTAATATTTGGAAAGTTGGCGGAAAGGTCTGTGGTGAAATAATGGGTCTACTTATTCCTTTGGGATTGCTTGGGTTGCTTGGCATTCTCATACTCATCATTATATATATAATTAAGCCAAAATACCATGAACAGATGGTTTCGAGTACTGTTATATGGCGTTTGAGCTTAAAGTATCAGAAGAAAAAGGTACCTATTCAGTGGATTAAGCGTTCCTTACTGTTTTTTATACAGCTGCTAATAATTGCTTGTCTTGCATTTGTTTTGGCTCGTCCGTATTTTAATTTAGATACATACAGTGGCGAAAAGGTATTTATTATTGATGCTTCAGCAAGTATGCTTTCATCTCAAAATGGAGAGTCTCGCTTTGACCGTGCAATTAAAGAGATAGAGACACATGTTAAGCAGAAGAGTGCCGATGATAAAATAACCGTTATTCTTGCCGATTCCGATGTTTCCTTTGTAACATGGCGTGATAGCTCATCGGATAATATAAGACAATCACTATCAAATCTGGATTGCACCTTTGAAGAAGCAAATATTACCCGAGCAATAACACTTGCAAACACTGTGCTTGATGAAAATCGAGATGCAGAAGTCATTCTATATACCGATTGTGACTACGAGCAAGCAGGCTATATAAAGGTTAAAAATATGTCTAAGGGTGAATGGAATGCTGCACTTAGCGGACTGACTTCGGAGCTAAAAAACGGTTACTATGAGTTTACTGCACTTGTATCTAACTACGGTAGATCTGCTGAGTTAACGCTTACACTTTCGGTCGATGGTGGAGATACATATACTAAGTCGATAAGCCTAAATGATGGTGAAAACGGTCAAGTTGTTTGGGGTGAATCGGACGGTGTGAAAGTTTATTCATACACGTCTGCATCGGTTGAACTTCAAGCACAAGATGATTTTGTATATGATCATATGCTTAATATTAGCGGAGATAAGGCTCGTAAGAGGAATGTAGAATTGATAAGCGAATATCCAAATATGCTTAGTGTCGCACTTAATTCTAATAGTGATAACTATGTATATGCTGCACCTCTTAAGCCTGAACCGATAGTTTATAATTACGGTTACGATACATACGTATACGAGGGAGAAATCCCTGATCCAAAGAAATTGCCAGAGGATGGTGCTATAGTGCTGATTAATCCCAAATCTTCGTCTATGGGTATTCAATTTACAAGCGAGGTTACAGGAGATTTTCCATTACAAGGTACCAATGGTATTGGACAAACTTATCAAAAATTGATGAGATTAATCAATCCGGGCGATATTCGTATCACTAAGTATATCAAGGCAACCTCCTATGAGGGATATGATGTAATCATGACCTGTAACGGCGATCCCGTATTGCTTACCAAGCAAATGGATGGTATAACCGTTGTAGCAGTGCTCTTTGATATTCACTATTCGACATTGCCTAATCAGTATATGCTTGCACAGTTGATGAGAAATATTTGTGAATATACGTCGCCGTCAGCTCTTGAAAAATATACATTTGAAGCAGGTGAAACTGTAAAAATAAACACTAAGCCCAACACCGAAAGTGTTGAGATTAAGTATGACGGACTCTCATCCGAAGAATCTGTGACCATCGAATACGATGAGCTTCCGTTGACCTTGAACGCAACCGATGTTGGTACATATACAGTTACACAATATCTTGCTAACGGTAAGGTACGTACTGATAAATTTTATGTAAGGGCGCCATATTCCGAAAGTAATTTTTCGTATGTAGGCGAATACCTTGCACCGAACACCTATAACGATGCACAGATCGGTGTAGGAAGTACGAATTATAATATATTAGAATTATTGCCATATATTTTAGGTTTCTGCTTAATATTGTTGGCAGTTGAATGGGGGTTGCAGTACCATGAACAATTTTAATTTGAGTGTTGTACAAATAAAATTCGCAAACCCATGGTGGCTCTTCCTATTGATTCCATTGGTCGTTTTGTCCCTTTTGCCTTATTTTCGTTTACCAAAATCGCACAGACGAACAAGAAATCGTGTTATTTCGTTAGCTTTGCATCTAACTATCGTAACTATTGGAGTTCTATTACTTAGTGGACTTTCTTTCCACAGCGAAAAAGTGCTTACTACCTTCGATACCGTGATAGTAGTTGATGCTTCGGATAGTAGTGAAAGCTCTAAACGGCGTGTTGATCAATATATAGAAAGTATTTTAGCCGAAGAGGATGCTTCGAATTTTAATATTGGAGTTGTATTGTTTGGTCGTGACCAAATTCGTGTAGCCGATATTGATTCCAATCCGAGCAGTGTATATGAAAGCTATGTAAAGAATACAAAGGCAGCAGATGGTTCTGCTACCGATATTGAATCGGCACTAAACTATGCCAAAGGGCTGTTAAAGGAAAAGCGTAACGCAAGACTGATACTCTTGTCTGACGGACTTGAAACGGATGGTGAAGCCTCGACTGTTGCAAAGTCTATAGCCGAAGAAGGCATTAGTATATTTGCTGTTTATTTTCCTGTAACGGAAGTAGAAAACGAGGTTCAGTTAGAGCGCATTGAAGTTGGTAAAAACGCCTCCGTTGGTGGACTTACCGATGTTTCGGTATATCTTAGAAGTACAGGTAAGGACAATGTTCGATTAACTGTCAGCGATAATGGTACCGAATGGGTCGCAAAAACTTTAACAGTTAACGGTGGATTGGAGAAAATAGGATTTTCATATACATTCACCTCATCCGGTCTACACGAAATAACAGCTAAAATAGAGGTCGGAAGCGATACTTATAGTGAAAATAATATAGCCTGTGCCTATGCATATATTGCAGCATCAGATAGAGTTTTGATAGTTGACGGAACCGGTACTCAATCGAGTAAATTGAAAACTCTTATTGAGGGTGCCGATTATGATGTAACTGTTGTATCGCCCGAAAATGTTCCCGAGGACGTGTATAAGCTCAATGAGTATTCTCGTGTAATACTTATGAATGTTGATATTGCAGACTTTCCTTATCCAAACTATGATGAAGTGCTTGAATCCTATGTGTATGACTACGGCGGTGGATTATTTACAACAGGCGGTACAAATACATATGCTATGGGTAATATGATTGATACGGCATTCGAAAGCCTTCTTCCTGTAACGCTTACCGAGGAGGATGAGCCTATCTTAGAGGTTATGATAGTGCTTGACTTGTCAAATAGTATGGGTAAGTATATGTCTACTTCAGGTCCTGATTATAGAACTCGTTTAGAGTATGCTAAGGAAGGTATAGAAGCTTGTCTCGATACCTTGCGTGATACTGATTATGTAGGTGTCGCTTGGTTTAATAAGACTTCTAATATAATCGTTCCTATAAGTCCTGCAACGAGTAGAGACGATATTATGGATATAATTGACGATTTGCAAGCTCCGACAGGTGCATCCGGTACTCAATATAACCTTGGCTTGACCGCAGCACAAACAGAATTGTTTAATTCAAAGAATAATGCCGATAAACAACACGTTATATTCCTTACCGACGGTAAGCCTCAAGATACTAATTACGGTGCAACACTCGAAAGTATGTCTTCGAGAGGAATAACGGTATCGACCGTGGCAATTTATGACCCCAAGGGTGCAGGACAAACTATAAACGGAATTCCAATTGACGATATGAACGACATTGGTGTGTTGGAGAATGCAGTAAAGGACATGGCTCAAAAGGGTGGCGGTAACTGTTATTTTGTAGAATACGGTAATCAGCTTCCCGATGTTATGCGCCAAGAAACCGAACTATCTAAGCGAGATCTTGTAAATAATAAGGGTGGTAGACCTGAAATAAAGGACTATTCTTCCGTTATTGCGAATGTTGAAAAGCTAAAAAAAGTCAATGGATATATTACCTCTAAAGCTAAACTTGATGCAACCGTACCGTTTACTATAGGTGATACACCTTTGTATGCAGAATGGAATTACGGTGCAGGCTATGTTGGAAGCTTTATGAGTGACTTAGGCGGTGACTGGGCAAGCGGATATTTGCTAAATTCTGCAAAAAATGAAAAGACCTTTTTGCTTAATATCATTCAGAGAATGTCACCTCAAGAGGATGAAATGGACATTGAATTCGGCGATGGTAACTATTCTCCGTTGCTTACAGTGAATCGTGAAGTTCTCAACGGGCACTCTATGAATGTGACTGTAGTGGCTCCTAACGGTAATACCGATAAATATATGTTATCAGTTGACAGTACAGGATACCGTGGTAGAATCTCTACTCCAACGTTTGGTATTTATACCATAACCTTAGAAGAGTTCGACGGAAATGGAAACAGAGTCGCATATCAAACAATACATAGAGCATTTTCGTATTCTTATGAGTATGATGCATTTAGAGATGTTAGCGAAGGTTATGTGGTGCTTTCCGAAGTTACGAGCAAAGGTAATGGTGGATTGTTAAACGTAGATTCTCCGTTGTTTACAGCCGAAACTCTAACAGTTACTAATGATTATAATCCGCTGATTCCGTTGACAATTATATTAATTGTGATGTTTTTATTAGATATTGCTGTTCGTAAGTTCAAGTTTAGATGGCCTCACGAGATAATAAAAGCATATAAAGAAAAAAAGAACGCAGATAATAATAGTTAAAAGATGTTTAATTGCCAAAACATTTCTCCCCCTCATAGGCTTAGATCAGGTTCTCCTCCTGATTTAGGCCTTTTTTTATATTTAGATTCAATTATAACAATGTTTACTTCAATAGTGCCATACCAAGCGGAATTCAAAGAAGCCAATAGTGCCCTGTTATAATGAGCAGTTATTCTTTCGCTGTTAAACTTTTCTTCGTCCTGTCATACTGAGCGGAGCGTAAGCGTAGTCGAACTGCAACGCAGTGCAAGACATAGTCTTGCAGTATCTTGGACGGAAGTGGTACAGTCGTTTGATATCTTGTGGACGATTCACGATAGTGTTGGTATCTAATGCTACATAAAAACACGGCGTGAAAAAAAAGATTGCAAACAAATCGTCTACAATCTGTGGAATGATTATCTTTTTCTTGCTCTAAGGCTTAATATGGGTAGGCCTTCGTCGAGGAATTTTTGTTCATACTCGGTGATTATGTTATCCTCGGCATAGGGTGAATTATGTAGGTCGAGCGTGACATTATCAAGCACAAATCCGTATTGTGACATTTGCTCGATACTGTATGCAAACATTCTTTTATTATCTGTCTTTAGAGATATGGTACCGTTTTGTTTGAGAAGGGTATCATAAACCGCTAAAAACCTTTTGTCGGTCATACGCTTTTCGTGATAGCTCTCTTTATGAAAGGGACAAGGAAAATTAATGATAATCTTATCTATCGAATGGTCTGGCAAAAACCTCGGTAGGTATTCGGCACTTGTGCATAAAAATCGAAGGTTTTCTATTTGATTGTCCTTTGCATATTCAGCACCTGCAATAATTACATTTGTCAGTTTTTCTACCGCCAAATAGTTACATTCCTTATTGCGAGTTGCATATGTTATGGCATGCCTTCCCTTTCCGCATCCAAGCTCCAAAACTAATGGTTTATTGGTGTCGAATGATGAAATATCCACATAATGCTTATCTTCTATTGCTTGCCTTGCATCTAAGCACTCTGTATCTGCTTCGAGTAGATAAGGACGGCAACATTCTTGCCTAATATATAGGTTTTTCTTACGACGCATTCTCATAGCATTAATCTATACGTACATAAATATCCTTAGAGTCCTCGTCACTGTCGCACATTTGATCGAAAACCTCTGGAGAACGGTCAAAATCAACCGTATTTTGAACAAGGCCGTCCACATCGATTACTTTATTTGCAAGCAAATTAATAGCAGACATAAGGCTATCCTTACCGTTTGTAACGCCAATGACCTTAAGCCCCTTATTAAGGATGCTACGCATATCTATAGACAGTCTACTTGTATAAGCTGAAAAGCCTGCTACACATACATTTCCGCCTTCTGCCGTCAATGTAAGAGCATATTGAGGGTTGATACCCTGTACACATTCAAAAACGGTGCAGTTAGCCATTAAACCGCTCGTAATCTCCATTATACGCTGTTGAACATCTTGTTTCTCACTATTGATTCTATAACTAATGCCCATATTTTCGGCGAATTCCAAATGTTCTTCGTTTTTACCGACAAGTATAGGGATTGATCTATAATATGATGCGAGCTGAGCAAGTATAAGCGAAAAGGTGCCTGTACCTAAAATGACGATATATTCATGCTTTTTGATATCGACTACATTCAAGCATTCGGTTGCCAATGCGACATAGTCTGCAAGCACGCCCTCATCGTCGCTAATGCCCTCGGGAAGAGAGATAAGATATTCCTCAGGTACGATAGCATAGTCACGCAAGAAGCCGTTACAGGTAAAGCCATGGATTTTATCGGCAAGGTATGGTGACAAAAGGACCCTTTCACCCTTATGAAAAACCGATGTATCAGATGCTTCGCTTACGAGTCCTGTAGCAATTCTACAAGGAACGACGGGAAGCTTATCTAAATCCTTACCGGCGTAAAGAGCGAGATCGGTTTCGGATATCAGGGCACGAGTAATTTTGACCTTAACGGTGCTTTCCAATAATTTAAGAGGTTGCTCCTCGACTACGAGATTTCTCGGCGAGTCAATAACGAAAGTTTTCATAGCGTCTCCAAATATATAGATTAAAGATATTTTACCATATTTTATAAAAAAAATCAATAGCAATCACTACATTTCGGCTATTTGCCCATAATTAGGCATCAAATATAATGGATGCTATTGATTCATAATGATGAATTGTTACTTCTTAACAATGGTAATGGTGTTTGTTTCGATATAGAAATATACCGTGTAATTACCGCCTTTGAGTTTGATATCCTTATTATCTGATACCGACTCATATTCGACGGTACAGCCTTCGTCAATAAATGTAGCACCGTACCATTCATTGGTATCGCTGACATAGACCTTAAAAGTCATATCGTGATTTTTTGACAGCTCGAATGAATAAATGCCGTCTTCAACCTTTGTCATTTTATAATCGTTGTTTGTATTCCAACCGTTAAAGTCACCTCTTATGAATAATTGGTAATTGGTAATAGGTCTTCCGGTCTCTGAAATGTGTTTAGAGAGGTTTTCGAGTTTTGCGGTCATATAGTCTTTGAACGACATATTGTTGCTTTCATTCGGCTTACAGGTTTTTTTAAGATCGAAGTAAAAAGAATTTTTCGATGCATTTCTATAGTCTTTTGAGGGCTTAGCTTCATCACTATACAGTGAGTAAGCCTTTCTATACTCAATCTCAAAATTATTGGGATCGAGCATTTTATTAGTGCTTAGCTTTTGTAGCTCTGATGCAAACTCATTTGTAAGAAATCCGCCATTTTGAATGGTCTTATTAAAAAGAGGACTTCTTTGTTCTCCGCAAACATTGTGTGAATGGAAAGGGCTCTCGCTCACATTACCAGTGCCATAAGGATTCCAAACATTGATGCCGAATACACGGTCTAAGTCATGCGGGATAAGTATCATTTTACCGTTATCCTTGCGGAAATAAATATAGGTATTATTATAATTGTTGCGAAGGTCATCGGGATTACCGATGATAAAGGATGCCGCAGCGTAAGCGATAAAGTATTGACTGTCAACTACCGATTCAAATTTTTCCTTAGTAAGGTCATTTGAATTGAGAACGTCGATCAGGTTTTTAAGACTTGAATGGTCACTTTTTTTCTTATTGGTCTTAAGGTCATACACAAAGAATTGACCTTTGTCCTCATCTTCAACGCCGTAAGATGTGAACGATGTAAAGGTCGCACATTCATTTGTCCACCCGAGTTTATATAGGTCACCGCCTAAAGCTTCTTCGGGCAAATTCTTTTCGAGAAAGACATCATCGATAGGCTCATACATTACCCAAACGCCTGCATGGTCTTTATTGACATCCACGCTTGCAAGGTTTGTATGCGGAACGATAATACCTGCCTCACGGTAGAAATCGAATGCATATCCCTCTCTAATATAAGTGGTATCGAAGTTGCGATTCCATTTAAGCTCGAGCTTTTCGAGAGTAGCGAAGGTTCTATTTTTTCTTTCCTTTCTAAGGTCATTGCTTTCCCAAACGATAGCGTCATCACCGTAGTATTCTTCATCGTCAAAGGTCTCACCGAAGTCGATTTTGAAGTGGATAAGGTTATACATTCCCTCATTTTCGCTGTAAAAACTCGTTCTCGATGTATTACCTTTCATTCTCACACCTACTTGATTGATCTTATATTCGGAGGGAGTCCCGTTCGGGGTTGTGATAGTGATATATAGGTCTGCCATTCTATAGATAGGTGACTTAGAGCCTTTGGACGAGTATGTTTTATGATCATTTTCGAGCTTAAGCATTTCCTTTTCAGACATATCAAGGCGAACAGCGATATGGTTTTCCTTACTGAATAACGCACTAAATAATTCATTCTCGTCGGTCGGTTCGGGCTCGGGGATAGGGTCTGGCGTTGGTGTCGGTTCGGGATCGGGATTTGGCTCGGGATTTGGCGTGGGATCGGGTGTTGGAATAGGCTTCGGCGTTGGCGTAGGGGTCGGCTCGACATTTCCAGCGGGCGTATTCGAGCTTCCGCTATTTTGATTGAAGATCGTGCAAGCCGTAAAGGACAAGACTATCATTATACATAAAGTGATTAATAATACTTTTTTCATTCATTGTTGGTCCTTAAAAAA
>CAZUET010000031.1:0-15232 GCA_964619685.1 uncultured Christensenellaceae bacterium | reverse complement strand
AATAATAATATTCGGTACCTTCGGAATATTTATAGTAGCCTTCTTCTAAATAATCGGCAACAAACCAATACTTATCTGTAGCATCATCATATTGAAGATAATCAATATATACATTATTATCTTCAGCAGTATATTCATTTCTGGTATTTAGACCCATATACCAATAAAAATCTTCGGATTCAAGAATACCATTATAATAGGTATAAACATCAGCCTTAAAGTTCCAAGACTCATAGTCGGCAAACATTGCCAATATATCGGATAATGAATTAGATTCTACAGCCTTTACTGTTACATTCAAGGTTGCCGATTTGTCGGAATATGTACAAGTAACACTAAAACTACCTGCCTTTGTTAAGTCAACTGCGGTTAAATCAAGCATTTCTTCGGTTACAGTTACTTCTGAACCGTTCTTGGTTATTGAGAAATATGACTTAAAATCAATTTCGGCACCAATATTTACACTGATTGATGATTCACATACTACCGATACGACTATTACATCTTCAATAGGTGGTACTACTTCATTTGCCTTTACTGTTACATTCATGGTTGCCGATTTGTCGGAATATGTACAAGTAACGCTAAAACTACCTGCCTTTGTTAAGTCAACTGCGGTTAAATCAAGCATTTCTTCGGTTACAGTTACTTCTGAACCGTTCTTGGTTATTGAGAAATATGACTTAAAATCAATTTCGGCACCAACGTTTACACTGATTGATGATTCACCTACTACCGAAACGACTATTATATCTTCAACAGGTGGTAGCTGAGTATCAACAACGGTAAATGTTATTTTTGCACTTTTAGAAGCATATGTACAGCCTACATCAAATTTTCCTGCTTTAGTAAGATCAACAGCGGACAAGTCCAACATATCCTCTGTAGTAGGAACGATACTTCCATCAGATACAATAATAAAATACTTGGTGAAATCAACCTCACTTCCAACCTCAAAGGTCCGTGATAAGGTATTATCAACACCTATAACAGCTCCGTCAACCGTTTCACATGCAACTACGCCCATGAGAAGTGTAACAACAAGCAGTATGGCAAGCAATAAACCATATTTTTTCATATATGCTACTCCTTAACTTTATTTTGATAGAATATTATTGCATTTTAATGAGAAAATGTCAATAGCGATTGACTAAAAAATTTGTACAACCATAAAAATAATCTACATTAAAGTATTTTTAAGCCTTATATTTTGAAATGACTTCTTGATTTACAAAAAACTTTGTGATAGAATACTATAGATATTATTTAGGAGAAATGTTATGGATAAAATTGAAAGCTTCAAAATCAACCATTTAACTCTAAAATCGGGATTATATATATCAAGAATCGATTCTAAAAATGGTGTCGATGTAACAACATTCGACATGAGATTTACTATGCCTAATAGAGAACCACCTATGGATGTACCTGCAATGCATACTATTGAGCATCTTGCTGCTACTTACCTTAGAAGTTCGGAATATAAGTCCGATATAGTCTATTTTGGACCCATGGGTTGTAGAACAGGCTTTTATCTGCTAATGTTTGGCAAACGTGCACCCGAAGAAATACTACCATTAATCGAAAAACTTTGCGATTTCATAATTGATTTCGTCGGAAATATACCCGGTGCAACCCCTAAAGAATGCGGTAACTTCTCCGAGCAAAATCTTACAAATGCTAAATATTATATCAAGAAGTATAAAAATGAATTGAATTATAGAAGATTCACTTATCCCGAGGATGGAACGATCAAAGCCGGTTGTGTATTATTAGACAGGAATACTAAAAAGATCGCATTGGTATATAGAGAAAAGTTTGATGACTATTCCTTTCCTAAAGGACATTTAGAATTAGGCGAATCGGTAGAAGAATGCGCAATAAGAGAAACTGCCGAAGAAACAAAAAGAATTGCAGTAATTGACAACCAAACCGAACCGTTTGTCGATAAATACTATACGCCTACAAAAGAGAAATGTCTTAACTATATGTATTTAGCCATTGATAACGGTCCAAGCGATAATCGATCGACAGATACTCATCCTACAATATGGATAGACATAGATGAGGTCGAAGAAAAATTGTCATATGATAATTTGAAAGAATTATATCGCAATATATTACCAAGAATAAAAGAATTGATCAAATAATAAAAAATGCACCTTTTAGAATATTGAAAGGTGCATTTTTTATATGCAAGGTGTTTAATCGTCCGAAAGATAGCTTTTTTCGTTACTTGTCCAAGATACTGTGGGGCACAGTCTTGCACTGCTTTGCAGTTCGACTACGCTTACGCTACGCTCAGTATGATAGGACGGAAACAAGTTCAGTATGACGGCGGACTATACTAACGCCTAGTAGAATTTTAACCTTCCAGCGTTGTAGATAATAGTTAATGGTGAAGTTAGTTAATCGGCTAATGCAATCTCGTCCAAAAGGGCGATGAAGTTATGAACATCGTCTAATCCTGTAAATACTTTTTCAATGTGCCAATTATTAAATTCAAATCCGTATTTATTACATAAATCTATCCATTCCGCTTTTGTTTGGTGAATATGCTCTTGAGTGCATGCCATATCGGTAATCTTTACAATACCGCCATCATTAAACAGTGTAATGTAATAACAGCCGTTGAAATCTAATAGCTTATCTAAATCTATTACCTCTTGATTAGGTGCACTTGTATATGTTTTATATTCTTGTTTTACAATATTAATCGCTTCGTTCCATTTCATGTTTCACTCCTTAACCAAAACTCTATAGCATTAAAGATTCACAAATAGAATATTGGATATATCTCAGGTTGTTAAAATAACACCCTCTCAATCACGGGAGGGTATTTTTAAATCATTATTTCTTATCTGCTAATGTTGGATTATACTTAGCGATGAAGAACTCAAGACTTTCTTTCAGAACAGCGAGCTGTGCTTGTAAATAGAACTTATCTTCAAACATAGCATAGTGTACACAAGCACGAACGAGAATAAATATGAGCGGAGTTAACTTATCAGCAGGAATACCGATTTTACTTTCTAATGACTTAGCATAATCGGAATAACGCTTATTAACACCGTCAAAGAATTGCTTACCATAAGACAAATACTTAGGTTGAGTATAAACTTGATACATAAATCTATACTTTTTACCATGCTTAGCTGCTGTCCAATAGGGAACCTCATCGATAAAACGCCATAGGTCTTCTACATTGGTAGGTGCTTTATCCATAAAATCATCTTCTACCTTACTCATACAATGCTCGGTAGATTGAACGATGAGATCATCAAGATCCTCAAAATAATTATAAAATACAGCTACATTACAATCGCAATGCTTAGCAAGAGCACGCACGCCGACTTCAGACAAACCGATCTCAGCAAAGCACTCAAAGCATTTTTCCATTAGCTCAATTTTTCTGTTTTGAAAGTGTTCTTCGTTCCTTACTCGCATTTTTTACCTCTTTAGTTTTGACTTTTTTACAATTAATTATACAGTAAACAAATCAACAATGTCAATGCATAATTAAAAAATATTTATATAATTAGGTAGTTTTTTACAATTAACCTATGTATTTCGCATAAAAAATGCATTTTGTCACTAAACAATACCTTGTGAAAGCATTGCTTCTGCTACTTTTTCAAATCCGGCTACATTTGCACCAAACAACAAGTCATAATCTCTTCCATAGCGTACACAAGCATCTACACAATTTGAATGTATGGATTGCATTATGGATTCGAGCTTTGCAAAAACCTCGTCCTTACTCCAAGATAGACGAATTGCGTTTTGCGACATTTCCAATGCCGATGTGGTAACTCCGCCGGCATTGGCTGCCTTAGCCGGTGCAAATAGTATCTTATGAGCACGATACACCTCAATGGCTTCCAATGTGGACGGCATATTTGCACCCTCTGCAACTGCAATGCAACCGTTATTAACTAACAGCTCGGCAGACTCTGCATCTATCTCATTTTGAGTAGCACACGGAAATGCTATATCACATTTAATACTCCATATACCCTTACATCCCTCGTGATATTCTGCAGTAGGTACATATTGAAGATATTCCTTGATACGACCACGCTTAATTTCTTTAATCTCTTTTACTGCGTTGATATCAATTCCGTTAGCATCATAAATATATCCGCAAGAATCACTCATGGCTACTACTTTGATCCCCATTTCATTGGCTTTTTCCGTTGCATATATAGCTACATTACCAGATCCCGATACTATGGCAGTCTTATCTTGTATGTTTATCCCGTTATAAGCTAACATTTCACGAGTAAAATATAGTAATCCGTAGCCTGTAGCCTCACGCCTTCCCAAGCTACCGCCATAAGTTAAGCCCTTACCGGTCAAAACACCTGCTGTAAACGAATCGGTCAAACGCTTATATTGACCAAACAAGTATCCTATTTCTCTTGCACCTACGCCTATATCGCCTGCGGGTACATCAACATCTTGTCCAATGTGCCTATACAGCTCGGTCATAAAGCTTTGACAAAATCTCATGATTTCACCGTCGCTCTTGCCCTTTGGATCAAAATCACTACCCCCCTTACCGCCACCTATAGGCAAGGTCGTAAGACTGTTTTTTAGTATTTGCTCAAGTCCCAAAAACTTGAGTATAGATAGGTTGACGCTCGGATGAAATCTAAGTCCGCCTTTATATACACCCAAAGCACTATTAAACTGTACTCGATATCCTCTATTTACTTCTACCGTTCCTTTATCATTCACCCAAGGAACTCTAAATATAATGATACGCTCCGGTTCTACAAAACGTTCGAGAATACCAGCTCTCTCATATTCGGGATGATTATCAAACACCGGCTGTAAGCTGAAAAGTATTTCACGGGCAGACTGCAAAAACTCCTTTTCGTTCGCATTCCTTTGCTGTAATTGCTCATATATACGCTCTACATAATTCATGATCATTCTCCTTACATTAGGTTATTCTTAATAGTTCTAAATTAGTCCTTTCTTGTACGATGGGGTTACCGCTTCACATGTAACATTTATGCCAAGCTGACGGAAACTTCTTTTTTCGTGATCGGCAAGCATTACAGTAGAATGGGCGTCAGATCCCCACAATTCCTTCAATGCATTCATCGCCTTATTCGTTATAGGCTCACCCGATGCACTCGAATATGCTAAAACGATAAGTGCTTCCTCAAGCGTTAAGAATTTACGCTTATATTTAAAGGTATCTCTTTTCAATCTCAATATCGGTTCTATCATTTCAGGTGCTAAGAGCTTTATCTTATCGTCTATACCTGCAATATGTTTTATAGCATTAAATATACAAGATGCACTTGCACTCATGACCCTTGTATCACGACCTGTTATTATAGTTCCGTCCGTTAACTCAATAGCGACAGAATCGTATCCTTTTTTTCGTTGCTTTTCCATTGCAGCCGTGACTACAACTCGGTCGGTCGGTTGTATTCCTGCTCTATGCATTAAACGGATTGCCTCATTGACGATATTCTCATCCACCCTCTTCGTTTTAACCTCGTTGAGTGCTTTATAATAACGGCGAACGATTTCCATGCATGCTGCAAATCTCACTGCTTCATCGTCTTCGATTGCATATCCTACCATATTTACTCCCATATCGGTAGGTGAATTATATATATCATCCTTTCCTGCAATCTTTTGCAATATTGCTTTCACTACCGGGAATATGTCGATATCACGATTATAATTAACAGCAACTGTATTATATTTTGCTAAATGGAATGTATCTATCATATTCTTATCGTTAAGATCGAGAGTTGCAGCCTCGTATGCTATGTTTACCGGATGCTCTAATGGTAAATTCCATACAGGGAAGGTTTCAAACTTAGCATAGCCAGCCTGCCTACCTAATTTATACTCATGATACAATTCGGACAAACATGTTGCCATTTTTCCGCTTCCGGGTCCCGGTGCGGTGACAATGACCAACGGTTTTTCAGTTGGTAAATATTCATTTGCGCCATAGCCTATATCGCTTACAATAGTGTTAACATCGTGTGGATACCCCTGAATGACGCCGTGCAACGCAACATTTATACCTGCATTGACCAATCTTTCCTTGAAAAAGTTAGCAGAAGGCTCGCCTTTATATTGGGTAATGACCACATTATTTACAGCTAATCCTCTCTTCTTGAATATCGAAATAAGTCTAACGACCTCTTCGTCATAGGTTATTCCAAGATCGGCTCTGATTTTTTTCTTTTCAATATCCTCAGCTCTTACACAGATGATCACCTCCGCTTTATCCTTAAAGCGTTCAAGTAACTGCATCTTGACATTTGGATCAAATCCAGGTAGCACTCTTGACGCATGATAGTCGTCAAAAAGCTTACCGCCGAACTCAAGGTAAAGCTTACTAAACATAGAAATTCTTTCGGATATCTTTCGATATTGCATATCCAAATATAATTCGTTATTAAATCCTTTCTTCATAGATAACTCCTTAAAATACAATTAAAAAACAAAAAGACAGTCTAAAAGACTGCATGATATAAATCTTTTATTGCTTTGGCTTAGCTAATATCGATAAAAGAGGATACGAGCTAAGCATGATCAATACTAATTCAAAATTGGAAAAATACGGTATGACCGATAGCAGTACATCCAGTTTATATTTTTCCCATGGAATCATTTGTAGGGCAACAACAAGCAATGCAATCAATGAGAATATAAAGAAGAAAACGCCAGCAACGGTCGATCTGCGGTGAAAATCGCCTTTACAGTTAATAACCATAACTAAAAAAGCTCCTACAAGTAATAAACCGTATAAACCGAAAATAACTATTCTTTCATACTCTATCCAAGACATTCTAAAATCATTCGTTAAGTTACATCCAAGCATGCTACATAAGCCATAAAGCATTGCCATCAATATGCCTATTCGCTTGGCACCTATGGGCTTAAACGATACGAGTATACATATGATTGTAAAAAGAGCATAAAAAGCAGTCACCACATAAAACCATATCGAGGTAGAGAATAATTCTACTATGTTAAGCTTATAAACATAATATGCGATACCTACAATAGTAATAAGAACTCCTAAAAGCACTGCAAAAAACAGTCCAACATTGGATCTTTTTCTTCTTTCAACCTCGGACCCATTCTCCATTTCGGAAAGCGTCACGACATTACTATGCTTTTTGTCATTTTCACCGTTCTTCGGTTTATCGGGAACATATTCCGTTCCGTCATAATCGTACAATTTAGGTTCAACCACACCGTCTTTACCGTCTACGTTTATCTTGATAGAAGCATCCTCGTCTATTTCTTGATCTTCTTCAACTAATACATACCTTGGATCAAGATCTTGATCCTTAGCATTCTTTTCACTTAAGCCGTTAGCATTATTATGCTTATTCTTAGTAACAGTTTGAACATTTACACCTGTATTATCGGACGGTTTATTTATTTCGGATTTAGGTGCAAAAACATACTTATTAGAGCAATTCGGGCATTGCCAAAATGCACCCCTATCAACTAAGGTGGTATGACAGCGTGGACAAGCCTTAGGCTTGCCCGCAACGCTGACCTTATACGTTCTACGACAATCGGGGCAACGAGCTATTCCGTTCTTTTTATCAAAAACTAAATTTTGACCACACGATCTACACTTCATTCTAAAACCGTCCTATGAAGATATAATATCTTATATTATATATTTTTTGTCGATGAAATTGCAATAGCATTATACTTATTTTGATAAAAAGTAATCAAACTTTAATAATTATTAGTTTGCTTTTAACGCTTTATCTCAACTATACGATCTCGACCAAAAACATATAACAACATTTTATCGGGATATCTACCATATGTACGCTCAACTGCATCAGCATAAAGCTTGAGTTGGACGGAATAACGCTCTATAAGATGTTCATCACTCGACCTTGACCGTTTAAAGTCAACAACGATAAGCTCATCTCCGTCAATAATCATATCTATAATACCTTGGATCAAAACATTTTCATCGCAACCGTTTGACAAAACTTCGTCGGCTTTTTTGCTCAAAATAAATTTATGCTCACGATAGACCTCGGAATGTCTTGCCTTTTCTATTATTTCGGAGTTTAAACACCTTACTATCTCGTCAATATCCACGCTGTCCGCTTGCTCTTGAGTAATCAACTCTTCATCGATCATACGCCGTATCTCTTTTTCAACATCTTCGGACGTATGGGATTGTAAGTCTATATACTGCATAACTGCATGGCTTGCGGTACCGCCAAAACTCTTTTCGTCATCATCAAAACCCATAAGCCCTATATTCGTGCTATCCGAATTAATGGACGAAACACTGTATTTACGGGCAGTTTCGATTGCTTCCTTATATGGATAACGGTAATTCAATATATCGGCAACCTCGGGAGCTACATCGCACTCAACCGGTGGCTCTGTACTTACGACTTTTTCTGCGATTTCAATACTATACGGCTTTTCTGCGCTTAAAAACCCTTTTATATAAGGATCGTTATGTATACAGTATTCTATCCATACCGATAGTTTATCGGTCGCAAACGGATTTACACACGGATCAGTTCTTTTATTCAGTATTATTGCCAATCCGCACTGCGCTCTCGTCAAAGCAACATACAGCAATCGCAATCTATCTTCAGCATCATCCTTAAATTTTTTCAGTTTAATGACTTCCATATCTAAGGTGGAAACCATTGTATGTGTCGTAGGATTATAATACTTCATACCGACACCCAAGTTTCTATCGGTACGCACTGACTCTATAAAACCGCCTGCATTCGAATATACTCCGGCAATTATAACTATCGGAAATTCAAGACCTTTACTTGAATGCATCGTACATACTCGCACACCGTCGGAATCACTTGTGATCGCTTTCAATTCTATACTCTTGGACTTTTTGTAGTGCTTAACAAAGGTATACAGATCAAAAACATATTTCTTTCCTCTTATAGATGCAATATAAAAATCTATTGCAGATAGTATTCGCTCGCCGTCTTCCTTTGACTGTAAATAGGTTCTATATCCGCTTTCTTCAAGAATCATTGCCAAAAGCTCGGAAACCTCGGTATATGTCGCAAGAAATCTATATCTTTCTACATTACCAAAGAAGATGACAAGCTTATCTCTTAACGCCCCTTCATAATGCTCTATATATTCCTTACAAGATAAGTAAAAACTCCTTCCTGTTGGGCATTTTGTCTTTATCTCTGCAAGCTCTTTATTACTTAATCCACCTATAAAGGAATGCAATGCACTAATTAAAGGATAATCGTCATAAAGATTATCAATGATGGAAATATAATCCATAAATATATCTAAATCTTTCTTGGCAACATCCTTTTCAAAATCACCCATATTCAATGGGATTCCAAAAGAAGAAAGAGCGCTTAGCGTGGAAGACGCAGCACCTCTCTTGATGTACATAATTACTATATCCGAATACTTAACTATGCGTTCTTCACCCTTAACATATATTTTTTTACCTAATACCGACTGAATGTAATTATATATTAAGCCTGCTTCGTTATTTCCATAGTTAGTATATTCCGGTATATTGTCCTTAGTAATATCGAATACGCCATTTTCATCAATAGGCAGAACTTTTTCTTCGACTTCTTCCGTTTCTAAAATCGGATAAAGTATCTTAACGGGAGGTATTTCCGAATTAAAAGCATTTTCTCTTATGGTAAATCTCTCGTTATTCATATAATCTATGCTACCGAATTCGGGCGTCATAAGAAGATCGAAAACATGGTTTACAAATTCAAGTATTCGATTATCCGAACGGAAGTTATCGTTAAATGAAATTGCCTTGCCTTCTCCACCCAGCTTTTCCAATAATTTCAAAAATATTTGAGGCTCGGCTAAACGAAAACGATATATACTTTGCTTGACATCACCGACTACAAAAAGTCTATCCTTTGGAGTAACCTTTTCTATTATTGTAAATTGTACATAGTTTGTATCTTGAAATTCGTCAACGAAAACATAATCGTGTCTATCTCTTATCTCTTCAGCAATAGTTTCATCACTTAATATTTGAACAGTATACCTTTCCATATCGGCAAAGTCTATCTTATTATCGAGATTTTTTACACGGTCATACTCTTCTTGATATATTTTGACTGCCTTGATAATTGCAGACACCTGCTTACCTGCTTCGTAACGGTTTTGAACCATTTCGGCATAATCCTTTCCGCAAGAAAAAATAACCTTCAGCTTGTCTAAGAATTTTTTCTTAAATTCTGACCAAAGACTCCCAATCTGTGCCATTAAAATGGGATCACCGTCACCGTTCGGTTTTCTATTCTTCGAGAATTTAATGCAAAATCTATCGTACAACTCCTTTACATTTCTTACGTGCTCAAATATCTGTATTCTGTCAAGAGTACCCAGTGCATATTTCTTTGCAATCTCATCACCGAGATCGGACGCTATCGCTATCAAATTGCGTAATCTATCCGAATATATCTTAGCAAAATTGGCATAAAACCTTGATACATAATTGGATATTTGCCCTTTTTCAAAGCTTGTTGCTTCATCATAAAGCTCCATACAGTGATCAAGCCATTCTTCTCTATCAGGCTGTGCGGTCATATAATCATAGAATGATAAAATTATTTCAATAAAGGTATCATTCCTACGCAGAGATATTTTATCCATTATTTCTACGATTTCCTCATCGGCTTCGCATCTTTTAATGGTATTATCACATGCTCTTGCTATATCATCATCTACATCACCGTCCGACTGAATACCTACAGACGGAGATAGTCCGACTACTTCAAAAAATTCTTGTACTATTTTAAAACAAAAGCCGTGAATAGTGCTTATGTTGGCTTGACTCATACTGTCAAGCTGTTCACGAACAAAAGACGCTTCGCTTGGATTTTCCTTAGCATAAGCTATCAATCCTTGGCGTAACCGCTCTTTCATTTCACCAGCAGCATTATTTGTGTAAGTCAAAAGCATTATCCGCTCTATCGGAACACGCTTTTCGGTCATAAGTCTTAACGCTCTCTCGACCATTGCAGAAGTCTTACCACTACCTGCTGACGCACTGACTATAATATCACTGTCAGTCGTTTCTATTGCTTTTAATTGGCTATTCGTCCACTTTTTCATCTTTTTTCAAGTCAAAATCCTTTATTTTTACTGAAGATAACATTTCTCTTGTTCTATCCGCATTAGGACATGTATTTTTACCAAGACAGTATTTACATTTTTCCGGAAGTGGCTTTGCTTCGATGTATCCACCTCTTATAAGCACATCTGCTTTTTCGAGTAATGCCTTAACATAGGTCGTAATCTTATTCATATCCTCCGCTGTCAACAACGTGTCATCATTCGAACATCCACTAATAGTTGTTATCTTCTCTTTCTTTTTGGTTAGCGGAAGTATAGAACTCGTTTCCTTAGTTACAAAAGACGGATCGAGCAAATCTATTATCTCCGTAGTGGCAACAAACTGCCCACGATAGGCAAACGGAGATTGCTCATCCTTAGAATATGCCGCATCTAAATGCTGATAAAAGGCGCCGACCGGATTAAATCCTAAATTAGACAATGCATAAAGGTATACATACAGCTGAACCTTTTCTCCATAAAATACTTCACATAGTAATGGCTTGACGGATCCTGTTTTGTAATCAATAACTATAATATTGTTACCGCAACGATCTATTCTGTCTATTTTACCCCTAACGCTTGTACCTGAGCTAAGTATTATAGGAGGATATTCGCTACCCTCATTCATACCGAATTCCGCTTCGGTACGGTAGGGAACAAACTTACTTATCTTACTCAGCTCGTTTAATTCAGCTGTAAGTATAGACGCTTCTCTTTTAAGGTTTGCAACTATTCTTACACTTCCGGAAAGTATGCCCTTAAGTCGGTCATCCGTTTCAAGTAATTCTTCGCCTATACGATAAGCAATGGCTTTCGCCTCAATATAGTCGATATCCTTTATCCTATCTTTATTTTCGTCAAAATACCTATCAAGCACGGCATGTATAAAGCTACCAGTTTCGTTTACTCTAACTTCTCCGTCATCTCTCTCCCTTGCCTTTAATCCGTAACGAATGAAAAACGAATACGGACAAGCAAAGAAGTTCTCGATCTTACTGACAGATGAGCTGTTACTCGGATCAATAAAGACTGTTCCGTCATCAAGAGTATTATTCAAGTTATAAAATAAATTGTTTATTCTATCCTTATCAGCCTGAGGTAACACCGACAAAAGCCCTAAGGTAAATTCGTCTAAAACACCTTTTTTTGCCAACTCGGTTGAAACCTTTTCAAGGCATTGTTTATTCGTTACATATTCCGAATACTTATCATGGGTAAAATCAAAGCCTGTTTTTACACCCTCTACCGCTATAAGTCTATCGTATATTTCCGATCTAACAGTCTCCTTTGTATCCATTCCGTTACCGGGACAGCTTATATATAATCCCTTAGTCGCCTTCAGCAAAATTCCGCTCAAGCAAAACTTAGCAAATCTGTTTTCTTCCTTAACTGCCGGGCGTACTACCATATTAAACAGCTGTAGATCGGTATGGTACTTATTGGTCAAAATAGTACCGGAACCGCTTTCTGCCGGTATATACCCGTCCATTGCACCGGTAACAAAAAGATATTTGGCGCTTTCGTACTTACAATCTCTGCTTTCTCCTATATATACACAGTCGGCAGACAATGGAATTACAGACAGCTTGACGCTTTCTAAGCCTCTATATAGCACATCATAAAAATCATCTGCAGTTAACTCATAATCGGATAGTATCTCTCCCATCAAATCTATTGAGTTCATCATTTTCGGCACAATCTGAGATG
Organism: uncultured Christensenellaceae bacterium; assembly: GCA_964619685.1. Taxonomy (GTDB): domain Bacteria; phylum Bacillota; class Clostridia; order Christensenellales; family CAG-1252; genus RUG14300. The sequence continues at coordinate 2,401 of CAZUET010000031.1, read as the reverse complement.
TTCTCTTAATGCTTGAAAAATCGCTTTCAGCAAGCTGTCTATTGAAAAATTCGGTTATTCTGGTACGATAATCGACATATTCTAATTGTTGCTTAATCAGTTCGATATATTCTTTAACCTTTCCACTATTAGGCAATTCCGCTATCTGTGATATAAGTGCATCCCTAACTTTTTCGGGAATGGCTCGTTCATTATCGTCACCTAATACAAACGGAGATGTGAATCGAGAATGATTTACAGCATACTTATCACAATAGTTTTGGAATATCATTCCTTCTTCGGCGTCGATCAGTGAAAGAGGATTTTTCATTAACGAATATACTTTTTCCTTATCAAAAGATGATACATTACAGTCAATAAGCAAAAGAACATACTTAACACTCGGTTCCTCGGGCAACGGTACCTTACTATCTACAAAAAACGGGATTTTATAATCACGGAAACACGATTCGATATAATTACTGTTTGTATCGCCCTTGACTACTGCTATGTCACGGTATCTTGCCCCTTTACGAACCAATTCTGCAATTTTAACCGCTACACTCTTCGCTTCATCATATGGAGTATAAGGAGTAATCATTTCAACATCGGTATAAGCACGCACCTTATCATGAGTGCCTAATCCAAATAGATCATTGACTAAAAAACGCTCAAATTCGTCAAGCACACGATATGCGTTAACTCTTTCGGCAGAGTTCCCCGAACTTTTAGCTAATTCAAGTATCTTGACTGTATTCTCGTACGGATATATGCTTTTAGGCGACAATCCGCCTATTGCATCAATAACACCAATATGTATGTTATATGCATATTTAAAAAGCATTGCCAATACATCATATTCCTTACTGTTAAAGGTATAAAAATCCACAATGTATATCTCGGCTTCCCTAATGTATTGGCTCCCGGCTATTTCACCGCAAAGGGCTTCCAATCTCGTGGTCGGGTCGGAATAATCCTTAGTCAGCATTTCAAGATACGCTTCATATATGGTTATTAGATCGTGAGTCTTTTTCCTGACATAACCCGACATGCTTTGAACCGCTTCCGACAAGTCGGCAGGTGATATTCCGCTATTACGCAATGCGGTTATTGTGGAATACATTTCGTTAACAAAGCCTTTGCGTGCCAAACTCTTTTTGTAATAGATGAGCTTACTCTGACAGCTATGTATCGCTTTTGTCATTATCATAGTACAGCCCTCAGGAGTAAGACAGCGTTTAATCTTACTACCAAGTACAGTCTTCGCTAACCGCTGAAAACTCATGACCTCTACATCGAGCGCAAATCCCATTTCGGCTACCGTGTTTTCTATAGAAAACAAAAAGCTGTCGGGCGATATAACTATGGCATTTCGTCCGCTTTCCTTGTTGTGCAAGGCATTCAGTATTGATTCGGTACAGGTGTCTACCGTGTTTGAATAGTAAATTTTAATCATAACTATTAAATTATAACATACTTTTTAAAAGTTTTTCAATCTATACTGTTTCTTTTTTTTGCCAAGTATGGTATAATGTCAATAAATTTTAGTAAATTTTACTTAAAAAATCATTTTTTGGAGTGATATATGAAAAAATTATTATTAGTTATAATGGTTCTTGTACTTACAGTCAGCTTTTCTTGCTTGGTTGCTTGTTCAAGTCTAAATCAGTTGAATATGCTCAGTATGGGCTGGCTCGACTACGAAAAGTATACCTATAATGTCTATGAGAAAAACGGCGAAGAAAGCACACTCATCGGTTCTATGGATTATATTTTTGAGCGTGTAGACGGTAAGATTACAATCAATGAAAAGGAATTCGATGTAACAAAATCTGCCACAGTTAGTTATAGACTTACAGTAACTGAGGGCGAATTTAAAGATTCAACTCTTGAAGCTATCGTGTTATTCGATAGCAACCTCTATCCTATCGCAAACTACAAAAAATATAATTGTTCCGATAGTACATATAGTTATACAAGCTTTGCCGATTATTCCGATAGCGATAAAAACGGTACATATACCTATATCGACGGAGAAGGCAAGGAATCGTCTAATAATTTCAAAAAGACAAATACTTATGATAATGATTCCTTATATACGCTTATCCGTGCATCGGTATTCGATGTAGATAGCTATAGCTTAACTATGAGCGTGCCCGATAATGCTACATTCAATCTTAGAACCGTTCAAGTTGCTAAATATGCAGATACAAAAATCACGATAGATTATTCTGAAGAAGAATTTGGTTGTACTAAGATTGCTACAGCAATGTCTTCCGATATCGATACAAGTCCTACACATATTCTTTATTATGCTACCTCACCTATAAAGGTTGATGGTAAGGATATCGTTAAGCCCTTGATCAAGATCGAAGAAGGTAATTATCACTATATATTAAAGGATATTTCTATTGTTAAATAG
>CAZUET010000030.1:0-15994 GCA_964619685.1 uncultured Christensenellaceae bacterium | reverse complement strand
AATTATTATAGGCGATATTCTCGCAGGGAGATTATAATGCAAAAATATTCGTATGTTGCACTTACCCCAGAGGGTAAGACAATTAAAGGGACTATGATTGCTCAGAGTGATGAGGAAATCAAACAGTTGGTTACCAAAAACGGTAACTACTGTTTGTCATACACTCGTCTAAAAGATCAAACATCGGGAAATAAGCCCTTGCCGTTGAAACAGCTTATCAACTTTTGCTCACAGCTATCATCTATCGTTCATGCAGGTGTAGCATTAGCGAATGCACTCGATATGCTTTATTCGAAAATGGAAAAGGGTAATCTAAGAGATGTTACCGGGAACCTATTGGAATTGGTTCAAAAGGGTAATTCTCTATCCGATGCGATCTCTAAGCAAGGTAGAGCATTTCCTAGTATCATGTTTAATATGATAAGGGCAGGAGAGCAGACAGGAGACCTTGATAAGTCGCTCAGTAAGCTATCCGAACAGTTTGAAAAGGAAATGAAACTCAAAAACCAGGTAAAAAGTGCAATGAACTACCCCAAGATACTTGGATTGATCACTGCGGTAGTTTTCATCGTGCTTGCGGTTTTTGTCTTACCACGAATGGTCAGCGGAATGACAGAAATACCAGCAATGACCCAACTTTTACTTAATATAGCCAACTTTATTTTGAACTATTGGTACATATTGGTTCTTGTAATAGTGATATTGTATTTTACACTGCCCATTATTAAGAATATCCCTAAAATAAGATATGAGCTCGATAAACTCAAAATAAAATTTCCAAAGGTCGGTAAACTCGTGCGTAAGACCTATACAGCAACTTTTGCAAGAACGCTTGCAACGCTGTATGAGGGTGGCATATCCATAGTAGACGCCATTACAATGGCAACTGCGACGGTTGGTAATAGTTATATATCCGCACAAATGGAAGAAGCAGTTTTCCTTATTAAAAAGGGTGAAACGATGAGTAAAGCAATAGCTTCGGTAGACTGCTTCGATCCGCTTTTGACGAGTATGCTGTTTGTAGGAGAGGAATCGGGCGTATTGGGAGATGTTTTAAATAGAGTAGCCAACTACTTTGACGAGGAAGCCGATTCCGCTATCAAGGGCTTAACCGCACTTATCAATCCGATGATGATGGTGGTCATGGCGGTAGTAATAGGAATGCTATTATTGGCGGTAGTACAGCCTATGTTTAACTTCAATATCGAATAAGGAGTAATAATATGATCTGCGTATACATTAGCGACGAAAAAATTAAGCTTATCGAGGGCGACGCTCGTGGTAATAAAATATCTGTACAGCGATTTTATGATATAAATACCAAGGCAGGCTCACTTGAAAGCGGTGCTATCAAGGATACCGTTGTATTTACTCAAGCATTGCAAGACTGTATGCAGGCAACCAATATGAAGCCTGCAAAGGCATGCTATGTATTGGATAACAGCCGTATAGTATTCCGTGAAATGATCGTACCCGATGTTCCCGAGCAAAAGCTTAAAAAGGTCATTCAATCGGAGCTTTTTGCCGATTCTAAGGGACAGAACAGCACTATTGACTATATAGTGATAGATAAGTTTAAGGACGATAAAAAAATATCCAAACTGCGTGTTATGGTCACATATATCAATAATGAGATAATCGACAATCTTTCGGTATCTGCAGTTGAATTAGGATTGACGCCAATCTCTTTAGATATTGGACCTAATGCTATGAGTAAGCTTATATCGTTGTATAACTCAAATGCAAATGACCGTAAACTATTAACTAAAACGTTTGTACTTCTTGATTATAAGGATACATTTATTTCGGTTTATATTTTCGATGACTTTGTTCAGCAATTTACCAAAAGCTCGGTTTTATATGTCACCGATCCCGATAATCTCGATTTGAGCTATCTTGCGAGCGAGTTATCCACTCAATTAAACAGCACGATTAGGTATTATCAATCGAGAAATCCCGAAAAGAGCATCGAAGCGGTATTTGTAACAGGTAACGCATTGGTATTAGATCAAATAATGCAAACATTGGCGGATTCAGTCAATTTGATGATATCCCACTTGCCTTTGCCGTCATTTGTCAAGGGCTTAGAATTATTGGATTATAACGCATTCACCTGTGCATTAGGCACATTTGTAAGGAGATAGAGTATGGCTTACAAAAAGGACATTAACTTATTTAAGGCGGCAGGCGGAGCGGTATCTAAGGCAAAAAAGGTTCCGCTTACTAAGAAGCTGTTATATGCATTGGGCTTAGTTTTACTTGTGTGCATAGTAATGATAGCGGTATTTTCATATACTAACGCACAGCAGAAAAAGGAGCTTGATGCACTTATTCAGCAAAAGAATGCATACGAGTTCACTAAGCAACTTACTCAGTCATTATTGAAAGAGTATAACACGGTAACGGATGCAAAGGATTCATTAGGCTTTATAGAGTATTATAACGAGATTCATTCGGAATTATTCTCACCGCTATCAGTAAGTGAGATAATAATGGTTAAGCAGTTTATCAATGATCAAGGGTTTTCTACCGAGTTTGATTTATCCGAAATAGCGGACGAGCTAAGGCTAAAGGTGCTTTTAGCTCCGTATAATATCGATTCAAGCAGTGAGGATGCTGCAGTTTTAGCCGAAAGTTATAAATATTTATATACGGCAGTATCGGGAATGATAGATTATTCGGTATTGTTTGAGGACCTTCCCGAGCAAGGCGAAGACGGTATATGGTATTCTTATTTTAGAGGACAATTTGTAGCTGTCGTTAAGGGTAACGGTAATTATTCCGATCTTATCACTAATTTGACCGATCCGGATACATTAGGAATAGAGCCATTCTTTAATCTTGTAACGGATTCGTCTACCGGAAGGGATATACTTATCGAAGGATATGGATTGTCTGTTTCTATCGGTGAGGAGCAATATTCTATAATAAGCATTACCCGTAAGACATGTATTGAAAGGCTATTCGATATTATGGACGAGCGTATAGCATTGGCTATCGAGAGCGAATACGATCAGACAGGAATAGACTACGGTTATTCGTTAGGTTCTCTATCCATTGATCCGAACGGAAAGATTATATCATTCAAGATATCCGCAACTCAAACCGAAGCATTTGGCTTAGAGGACATAGTTCATGCAATAGATGACAGCGAGTTTTTCAGTGCAGGTAAGGACCTTGTGTTTGATTTTATAGACGGTGCGTCCGAGCAATCGGCAGACTTGAAGTTCAACATTGATAATTATGCCGTTGACATTATGAGTGAAAGGTTTGAAGACCTATTCGCTAACTAATAAGGAGGAGCATATGGAAACCACCTTGACAGCAAGAGATAAGGCGTTATTGCTTGTTTTGGCAATAATATTGGTAGTGTTCGCTGCGGTGATGATACCGCAGTATGGTATTTATGCACTTTTGACCACGAGATCGGAAACAAAAGAGGCGATTGCGGCACAAAAGGTCGAAAATCAAAAGCTATATGCAGATCTTATAGTTAGCGGTATAAGCGGAGCATATGCCGAAAACAGCGTAATGGCTAAAAAGTATTTAGAGAATAAGCTTTTAGAAGAAAAGCACGATTTGGCACACTTATCCAATTCGGTATGTAGACAGGATTCATTCGATACCGCTAAAAATTGGATATACACCATGAAGTATAAAGGCTTTGTGCTTGGCGAAACAGCGTATTTTGATTCGCTCAATGTAACCGCCCAAATAGTTATCCCCGACGATATTTTGACCGAGGGAGAAACAAGCTATGATGTAAATAAATACGAAGCAGATGTAGATGCTATATTATCCACCGACATTAGCTTCAATTTTGAGCTTGATTATTGTAATAATAACGACAGTATTAATGACTTAGCTTCGATGCTTGTATTGGCATCACAGTCAATTAGGCGTGGTTCATGTTATGTTTCGGAATTCGATTATAACAAATCAATAGGAGAAGACGCTAAAGATACTATAAGCGTTACCATAGTAGTATACACTCCATCAGCATCTGATTATTCTAAGTATGCAAGCGTTATATGTGAGTGTCATTCTTGCGGATATGCTTATACCAAGGATTGGTTCTTATCCGAAAGCGAAAAAGCGACTATCGAGGGCGACGATATTGTATTATGTCCCGACTGTGGATTGGTTCTTGACGGAACGACTATAGGATAATTAATTCTCAAAGCAGGAGAAATTGATGAAGATCAAAGGCTTATTTGTAAAAAATAAGAAGGGTGCAGCCCTTACATACACGATGATATTCTTAATGGTACTTTCAGTCATCGTGGTGTCTTTTAGTTTGGTTTCCGTCAATATGTATAAGTCGACCGCAGTATCGGCTAATAAAACTCAAAGCTTTATGTTTGCAAAGGCGATAGGAAAGGCGTTTGCAATGGAGCTTACAAAGGATGTAGATGCTAATAATATAGTGTCTTATCTTGAAAAAAATACAAAGTATGCAAAAACCGTCAAAGGAAGTGCAACTATAACCTTTGACCCAAACGATGAGAATAAGAGAGCAGAGGTTGAAAAGGCAATTAAGGGTACAGGCTTGACCGTAGACGACCTATCCGAAGTAGATCTTGTTGCCGACTTGAAATTCTATTTTAAAAGCGTATGTACATACTGCGGTGCTACGCTTGAAGATCTGGTAGACAAAAACGGTAACGATACCGAATACTGTCAATCGGAATTATGTAAAGGAAAAAATCATTCCGAAAAGAATACAAATAAGAGATATTTATATCTCGATGTTACGGTAAGCTATCACGGTGCAACCGAAGTCGTAACTACGGTATTTACCTATTTGGATAACGGCGACTTTTCGGACACTATGCATGATCTATTCAGCGTATATAATATTTATTCGACATCTCCGTCTGAGATGACCTTTGATTTTGCGCCTACCGGGAGTATAGACGGTAATCAACCCAATGTATACCTATATAACGGTATAGATAGCGAAAGTGACGGTTACGGCACCAATGCAAGCGATACATATACACTTACAACCGATATCAAAGCAAATTTGACAAGTACGGGTGATGTAGGTATCACGAGTTCGGGAAGTGAAGCACGGAGTATTTTAGGCTCGCTCACCTCATACGGAAGTATGACTATCAGTCGAGTAAATGTTAATGAGATTTACAGCCGTAACGCCTTGACGGTAGAGGCAACTGCGTCTGTATCCGGTAATATATATGCAAGAGGCACCGTTAATGTAAACGGAAGCGTATCTACAATTAATACAAAACTTGTAGGTGGTACGATTTATGCGTTAGGCGATGTAACCATTAGAAACTGTACCGTAGATAAGATAATAGGCGGTACGGGATGCAATATTATTCTTGATAATGTTGTATGCGAATCTATATCGACATCGGGCAGTGTGACCCTAAACGATTCGAGTGTTAGAGGGGATATATATGCGGACGGTAATGTAACTATTACCAATAGAGCGTCCTCGAATACCTATATCAACGGTAAAATCGAAACAAAGGGCAATTTGATAATAAAGAACGAGCGAACAGGCACGATAAAGATTGGAACGCCGTCCACCGGGTGCGTAATACACGCAGGTAAAAACGCAACCTTTTATAATGTCAGTAACAAAGGTGAGATAATTATCAACGGTAATGTTGAATTGGAGGGTGCGATCAATTATTCTGCATCTAATAATGCAACGGTAATAAACGGTAATTTGAATGTCAAAGGCTCGGTAGAGGCTACTGTTTTACAAGAAAAATACCCTGTATGCTATCTTTCCGCTCTTACTGTTAACGGTGATGTTTTATTATCGTCGGGGAAAAAGTGTATTCCCCTTTTCGGTAAAGAAAACGCATCTACCGAGGAAGCAAAAACCACTATAAGCGGAATACTTACGACCTATTCTAATGTAGTTTTGGGTGACGGTGTACAAAATATTCTTCAATTAGAAAGAGACAACGAGGGAACCGATTTCGATTTCGGTAATTCCCAAAATAAATTTATAAATCTAAACGGAGCGACTATAGGAACATTGTATACCCAAAAGGCAGGCTCGGTAAATAATGTAAGGCAGATATTTATTCATAACGGTAGTATTACCAATGGTATAGACAGTGAGCAGATTATAATATCCGGCATCATAATTGGTGAACAATGCTCGGTAAATGCAGGTGGCACCAATGGTTGCTTTGTTGCGGTCAATTCATCCGCCTTATACGGACAGATAGTAACATCCGCAATGTTTTCACTTCATTCGGGTAGTGTTTTGCATGCGTCTCCCAATGGCTTTGTGCATGTATCGGGCAGTGTTGCCGATATAGTAGAAGACGGGTATGGGGCGATAGCATATATAGACGGAACGGTTGAGGGCGAATTGGTGGTAGGCTCATCAGTCAAGGGTAAGATACGTATAAAATCGAATGCCGTTTTGATGGGTAATGATTTAGATAAATCGATATATGCTAACGGTGATATTGTGGTAGATTCTCACGCTTCGGTCAGCGGAGAGGGACAAAATCCATATGCACCGAGATTGACCACCGTCAATAATAACGGTAATAAGATATATGTTAACGGTGGAAATGCCATTCTTAACGGTTGGGTTTACGACCTTTATGTTAAAAACGGTGAAATAGTAATGCTCGAAGAAATTGTAGGCTCGGCAGGGAAGCCCTATATTAAGGGAACGACCTTTGTAGATTCCGACTATGTATTTATAGGTGAGGACGGACTGCTCAATTCTGAGGGTGCTACATACACTAACGAAAATGTAATAGTCTATGTCTATGAAACTCCGAATAAGCCATTAGGCGATATGACAATATCGGGTACGCTTGTAGTAAGAAAGGGCGTGACATTTAAGTGTAGATCGCTTAAAGCCAATAAAATCATATCTGATTATGACGGAATGATTGTCAATGCTAATAATACCGAGGATATGAAGATAGTTCTCGATAGTTTAGTCGATAGCTATGATTTTGATTCGTCCTCTGTAATAACGAATTTTGAAGTATCCGGCGATACACAGATTAACCAGTTTGTAAAAACGAGAATAACAGCTATAAATAGCACATTTGGCGGATGGGTGAAGTTTAAAAATGTATCGGGAACGGTTGCATTTATCGACAGTGTCATAAGCGGTACGAGTCATACCGTATATCCTTCCGATAAAAATACGGAATATATGGGATGCCTCGATGTGAGCGGTGCAAGCCTTGATTTGGTACGCACATATGTAGGCGGAACGGCGACAAGCAGTAATATTACAGGCACTTACCGTTTTGAAGGCAATGTTTATGTCGGCGGTAAGTTGACAATGCAAGGTGGCGAGATATACGGCACTGCATACTGTGATTACGCAGATGATCTTATCGACTGTAAAATTGACGGTGGTTTGATAATGACGGCTAAGACTTCAAAAACTGCAATTAATTGGAGTCCTACCTATATTGACAAGCTTATTGACGGTAAAAATGTCTCGGTAACAGTTTCGGGCGGTATTTTGTCAGGTAAGGTATTAGCATCATCGACAGGAGTTGAAAACTTAGATACAAATGCTATTTATATTCGATTGGCAGAGTTGAAGATGCAAGAGAGTGCCGTTGTTGCATCATATGTATCGGTATTTATCGAAAAGGGTAGCGATAGCTCGATAAGTGGACAAAATATCGGTAATGTATATGCAAAGACCGATAAATTGACCGTTTTTAAAGCGAATATTCTTACTTCGGTCAAAATATCGGGATATGTGAATTGTTTAGGTAGCTTGGTTTATTCTGATATAGAGCCAACTGCCGAGGGTGGAGTATTTGCCAAAAATACCACAATTCCGTTATCTAATACAAATAAATCATTCGGCTTAGTGAATGGTAATATCGACTTACCCGACTATACCGATAGCGTGACATTGAGCGATGTGTCGGGATATGTCTATATACCCAATGGAGCGGTCAATGTATTAGGCTCGATAAACGGCGATATGGAAGTAGGTTCCTTGCGTATAGAGTCAAATTCCGAGATAGCTTTTAAAGGAAATGTTTGGTCTAAGGGTGCAATAATTGCATTAACACGCTCGAATATCGACTTTTACGGTTATGTAAAGGCTTCGTTGCTCGTATGCAATATAGTCTTAACATCGGGTGGCGATGTTGCTATGAATACAGTGATAACCAATTCAAATAGCGATATAAAGGGATATACCGATGCTACAGATAAACGCATTCGTTTTTATTCAAATGTGTATGTTACCGCATCAAGCTCTCTTGGCGGTAGAGCATTTTTGAGAAACTGCGAATTTAAGGGCGCAGAACGCACTTATAACGGCTCCACCTTATATACCGATAGAGGAGTATTTGCAACATATACATCCTTCTACGGTGCAGGATATCAAAGCACGATAAAGCATAGCTATTCCACTCAAGAGGGTAGCTATAACACCCAAAATACGGCATACAGCACAAAATTCGGTTCCGTTTATGCAGGGCTTAAAAAGGACGAAAGTTCCAATTACGGATTGTATTTTGACAATGTAGAATGTTATTCCAATGTAACGCTTTGGACTAAACAAAATACATATATAGCTAACTCCAAGCTTGGAGAGAGCTATGATTTTTCGACATATACATCAACTAACGGTGCGGTATTTAGAAATTATACAAAGTATTATAATTTTGGTGGCAGTGTAGAGCTGTATAATAGCGGTATAGAAAGTGCAATTTCGTCATCCAATGTCGAATTGACCGCTTACACCATCGTAAATGTAGGAAATGCGTTGACATTAAACGGTAACAGCTATATAGGTAGTGCGTTCTCCACCCCAAGAGCTCACGCACATAGCTGGTTTAGGGGTATCTTTGTTGGCGGTAATATGACCGTTAGCACAAACTCGACAGTACGCTTGAATACATATTGCAAAGGTACGCTAACCAATAATGGCAGATTGGAATTGAATATTCAAGAAACAATAACATGGCGAGATACTAAGGGTTGGGGTTGGACAGATGATTGGATGAATATGAGTTCAACTTACACATGTGGCGGTATAATACAAGCTAATGGCTATAATAATAGTGGATATTGCTCATTACAGACTACCGATAACGGCTATTCTATGAATAAGTCCGCAAGTTGGCAAGAGTTTATCTATAAAGGAAATGAAGGTCATAACACCAAAGCAGGCGTTATAGATAAAGGGGAGAGAAATAAAGATTATACATTGTGTAATCATAATTCGACCGCTTTATCATACGGTTCTGCTGTAACGGTCGAAGGCTGTTCGGTAAAACTCAGCACAACTTCATCATCACTTGCAGACGCATTAGTTAAAAACGGTGTCGGTCGCTTTGAATTATCCATCTTTTTACCGAGCTTAACTGTAACCGATATAGGCTTTAACGGCTTGGAGTGGGATAGTTTGTCATCAATGGATGTTAAGCGTAAAACACCATTGATCTCTATTGCAATAAATACAGTTAACGGAGTAAGACCATTAGACGAGCTGTTAGTTCAAAAGGAAGCTTTATCACTAAACAGACTGAATACCGATAACTGGTACCCGCAGGCAATTCCATTGAAATGGGTATTACCGACCGAAACGACAGCAGGTGACGAGGTCGCACTTAATAATAATGCCGATAATGTGCTGACCGTTGCCGAGAAGAAACTTGGCGGATCTATAGATTCATTGGAGGCATGCACAGAAGATATCAAGCGTTTCGGTGAATTGGATCTTTGGGATTGGGTGAACGGAGAAGCGTTGAGTGTAGGCAAGAGCTTATTCAGTAACGCTCAAAATTTTTTCAGTAATCTATCGACATTGAATACACCTTCATCCGATTACTTAGGTTTAGGCTTTACATCTAAGGCAGATGCGGAGTATTATAGGGTTAGTGCATCCAATGCATCCGCAGTGTTATCCGATCTCGGTAATAAAGATATGATGATAATTACAAGAAGAACATTTGTCGTCAAAAACTCCTTCCCAAGCGGAGATATGCTCGATAATCTTATCAAGTATGTAGGTTGGAACGAGAATTGGATAATTCCAACATCGTATTCGCTCAATCAACGTCCTGTAGGCTTGGTATTCTTCAATAGCGGAGTGGTCAGTGACTCGGTATTTGACCAAACCTACCGTAAAGCGGATGATGTGACAAAGGAAAAGGATGCTCAAGGTCGTTGGTATTGGGGTAACGGTGGCGGTAACTGGATAGGCAGTGCGTCGGCATCTAACGATGTTACTTGGACTTTCTTTACATGCGAGGATCCTAACAATCCATATGGCAGTAAGGCAAAGGATCTGCATATTGTATTGCCTAAGAGTGCAAAAATGGTATGGGAAAAGGATAAGGACAGTTGCTTGAATATCATAGGGAACGGTAGAGTTTTCCTTTATCTACAAGACGATACCGACATAAAAATAGTTGGTAACGGCTTTACAAATTGGTTGCATGACGAATACAGCGGTTTAGATAATTGGCTTTCTCAATGGACACAGCCCGATGCGACCTATAATGTTTTTGGCGGTGTGAGATATGTTGAGACCACAGGCAGCGGCTTTGACGAAAAAACATATTATGATGAGTCAGGTGAACCCGTTATGGATGAAAAAGCCAAGAGTAGTGGTAAGTACCAGTTACAACCGAGATTATTTATAGTAGGTACTGGCGGTAATATCAGTTTTGAGGTGCAGGATTTCCAAACCGCAGCGTATGTTTATATGCCGTCGGGATATTCCTACGGAGATGCCGATGCCCGAAATGTTTTCAAGGTAACAGCCAATAACAACGGTGAGGGCAATAACCATTGGGATATATACGGTATGTATGTATGCGATAATTTTGAAATGGATAATACACTTTCAAGTAAAATCAATTATATAAAGACAGTGCCGGATATGTCCGATACGATATTCAAATACACCGATCTTAGAAGCGGTTACACCACGATCGCCTTAGGAGATAATCGAGCAAGCTATAAACTTGCGGAGTTTTGGGACTATCCCGACGATATACCTGTTTCGAGTATGAGCTGGTATTATAGAGGAATAGCGATAAATTGAGGTAAACTATGAAAAACTTTATTAAAAGACTAAGAAAGAATAAAAAGGGCTTTACCCTATTGGAATGTGTAGTAGCGATTGCAATAATCGGTATTATGTGTTCAGCTATGCTCGTGCTGTTTCAGCAGGGCTTTACCTTTGTTTCAAAATCACAAAAGCTTGACCAGTCGTCTGCAGAGGCGGCAGGCATACTTGCCACAGAGGATAAGTCGATAGATGATGAGAGTAGTAGAGGGTATTACATTGACGGTCTACCTATAACCGTTAAATTCGATATAGACGACGGCTCAACAAGGCTTACCCCTAAGGACTACGATTTCCGTGCAGGAATAGTTGTGAATGACGGTAAAGATATTAAGGTGGTCTATTACGATATTTCCGAAAAAGAGGACAATTGACATAATGAAGCATTTTAGAAGACTAAGAAAGAATAAAAAGGGCTTTACCCTTGTAGAATTGATCGTTGCTACACTTATATTGGCAATGATATCTGTTTCTTTGTCTTCTATACTCGGTTCCACCCTTACCGTATACAATAGGACCGAGATGCATACCGTGCTGTATAATGTTTCCCAAAAGCTTCATGTAGCCTTAGATAACGAGATAATTGCATCACGAGATCTAAGCTTATACGAAAGGAATATCGATCCAAACAGCGTGATAAAAAAGGAATATCAATATTGTATATCTAAATCATCGGACGGTTACATATATAAGTATGCTTTTGAGCCTAATACCAAGAGAGTAGTAGAAGAAAACCTACTTTTGACCGAAAAATCATATAGGGGCGCCGAGGTCAAGGAGCTGTATTACAGTTTTGAGGGCATAGAAGAAAGGGTAAGCTATAGCGACAGCACCCAAAAGAAGTGTTGGAGAATAGTCAAAATCACCACTACCATATCTAAAAACGGAGTTGACTATACGCATACCTCCACGGTAAGACTATATAATATGAGTATATACGGTACAGAGATCAAGGTCTTAACCGCCAATAAATCGGGAGAGCCAAAGGTTCCTACGAGAACGGACGATATTAAATACGCTTTCATTCTCTATTATGCGACTCAATACTTCGAGGTGTAGACGATGGAATACTTGTACGGAGCGTTGATATTCATATACGGCTTAGTGATAGGCAGTTTTCTTAATGTAGTTATCTACAGAGTGCCGAGAAAGAGCTTTTTCAAGAGTGCTACCTCGTACTGCACCGAATGTAAGCATAAATTGGCGTGGTATGATATGATACCCGTTTTTAGCTTTATTTTCTTAGGCGGTAGATGTCGTTATTGTAAGGAGCGAATATCATTTAGATACCCGTTAGTCGAGCTGTTGAATGCTGTTTTATGGCTTCTTGCATATATATTCTTTAAAAATGCGATATATGATCTTGTACTGTTTGCCATTTTATTCAGTGTGCTTATAGTGGTTGCAGGTATCGACCTCGATATAATGGAGATTCCAAACGGTACAGTGCTATTTATAATCGTACTCGGAATTATAAGGCTTATATTATCATTCTTTATGGGCAATGCCAGATGGTACGAATATCTAATAGGAGCGGTTGCATTAAGTGTACCCTTGCTCATTATTACATTGATTACAAATGGAGCAATAGGCTTAGGAGATATCAAGCTTTCATTTGCGGTAGGCTTGCTGTTAGGCTGGAAATTAGTTTTGATAGGCGGTTTTTTCGGAATAGTGATAGCCGGCATTATAGGTTTGATAATGATGACCGATAGAGAGCATAATAAGGTAATGCCGTTAGGACCGAGCTTATGTATTGGCTGGACGATAGCGGTTTTTTGCGGAAATGAACTAATAAAGTTATTATTTACGGTATAATTATCGACTATTTAATTTTATCTAAATATAGGCTTATTGACAAATAATGCGAACGAATTTATAATTATAGAATAAACGGTAAAAACGGAGAAGATATGAGTAAACTTAAATTTGGTCAAATACTACTTCAAAAGGGATTTGTAACTCCCGAACAGCTCAAGCAAGCAAGAGAGCTTAATGAGCAAAATCCTCGTATGTCCATATCCGAGACACTTATTTCGATGAATGTAACACCCGAAATAAATATTTTGAGTGCATTAGGTGAAAGAATGGGGCTACAAGTCATAGAGGGTAATATTTTTATATCGGATAGCGATGTTATCAAGCTCGTTCCCGAAAAAATTGCAAGGAAGCATAATATCATACCTTATAAGATAAGAGAGGACGGAAGACTTGAGATAATTACGAGAGATCCTACCAATATGGAGATAGAGCTCGATGTCAAGGCATCGTCGGGTAGAGATGTATTTTACACCCTTGCCACAAAGAAATCTATTGAAGATGCTATTGAAAAGTATTATGCCAATATCAGCGCTCAAAATATAGCGGTCGAATTAGAGGATGAAGAGCAAGATGCTAATCAAACCAACGACATAGATTCAAGAGTAGACAGTGCGCCTATCGTTAAGCTATTGAATACCCTTATTCAGCAAGCATATCTGCGTAAGGCGTCCGATATTCACATAGAGCCATTCAAGGATGTAGTTCTTATCAGAATGAGAACGGATGGCGATCTACAAGAATATATGAGAATAACGGCGTCCACGCACCGCTCCTTGATTACTCGCATAAAGATACTATCCAATATGAATATAGCCGAAAAGCGTATTCCGTTAGATGGTAGATTCGATTATACATTTGAAGGCGTTACAATAGATATCCGTGTATCTACATTGCCTACTGTATACGGTGAAAAGGCTGTTTTGCGTTTACTCGGAACATCGCTTGGTAAACAAATAGGCTTAAAGGAGCTTGGTATGACCGAGGAGAACTTCAAAGTTTTCGATCATATTTGTAATGCACCAAACGGAGTTGTGCTTGTTACAGGTCCTACCGGAAGCGGTAAATCTACTACATTGTATACAGTTTTAAGTCAGCTCAATAAGCCCACCCATAACATAACCACGGTAGAGGACCCTGTCGAAAAGCGTGTAATGGGTATCAATCAGGTTCAGATCAATGAGAAAGCCGGTATGACCTTTGCAACGGCATTAAGATCTATTCTTCGTCAAGACCCCGATATAGTTATGGTCGGTGAGATTCGTGACTACGAAACGGCGGAAATAGCAATGAGGGCGGCTATTACAGGTCACCTTGTATTATCCACACTGCACACCAATGACGCATGCGCTACAATAGCTCGTTTGATAGATATGGGTATCGCTCCCTATCTTACAGCCGCTGCGGTCAACGGCGTATTGGCACAAAGACTTGTCAAAAAACTATGTCCTAAATGTAAGAAACTCAAAGAACTTTCTTTAGACGAAAAGAAGCTTATTAACTCTAACGATATAGCTCAAGCGTATTTCCCTGTCGGATGCACCTCTTGTAACTATACCGGATATTCGGGGAGGTTTGCTGTACACGAGGTTCTGGAGTTAAATGCAGAGCTTAGACAAATGATTACCAAAAACGCAAGCACCGATGAAATTCGTGCATATGCTGCCTCTCACGGAATGAAATTTATGGACGAGAATATTCGTGATCGTATTAAAGAGGGCGATACCTCGATAGAGGAATATGTTCGTACCGTATTTACAATAGTATAATGCTTTTATAGACCTTGAAACACTGAATCAAGGTCTATTTTTATAAAAATAAGGACCATTTATTGTAAGACTATTTATGGTAGAATTATTTATGGTAGGACTATTTATTGTAGAGTATATAAGAAGTTCCGAATTCGCTTGCACATCCGATTCCCCAAAACAGTCTATTGGTTATTTTGGTTATTAGTTCCTTGGTATCGGAAACACCAAAAATATATTTACAAGCGATATTTCCTATTATCGGTGTAATTTTGATGCCGTTAGCGTCAATAACATAATCTACCGATTTAGTGGTAAGATTGGTATCAAGCGATATGGTAGCGGTCAATTTTGAATCATTTAGTCCCATTAGCTTGGTTAGAGAATTCTTTTCGTGAAGATTTATATCGAGAGTAAATGTTAAGGTTGCCTTATCCCTTGTACCATGTACAGACACGCTCGACACCTTGCCGTCAACATCGATCTTTGAGATATTATAGATAATCTCTTGAATAAGATATCCGAGATGATTATAGGAAAGGGCAAATTGTTCGGTTTTTAAGGGACTTTCGCCGTTTGTTAATTGGTCTATGCATAAATTACCGTCTAAGAATAGCGGTGTATTACTAAACAGATCTTGTAAGCCCTCTGCGTTAATGGTTTCATTGTAATAATCGATTTTTTCTATCGTATTCTCCGCTGTTATCGAAGCGGATATCGTGTTTTGCGGTGTAGCGTTAAATAGCATAAGTAAAAGGAATACTAAAGAAAGTAATGTTTCATTAAGTTTCATATATTTATTTTTAACAGCGTTGACAAATACTATCCCTAAAATGTATAATAAAAATATGAGAATGGTGAAAAAAATGTCAAAACAAAGGGGTTTCACTCTGGTTGAACTCGTTGTAACCATAGCAATTTTGGCAATTTTAGGTACACTTGTAGGAATAAGTGCATCATTTTTCACCAAGCGTGCTAATGAAAAAGCACAGCAAACAGCTATTGAAACGGCATACAATTCCGTGCAGTCCGTTTTGGTGGAGAAAAACTCGGGATTTAGTACATACGGTTCATTATATGAAGCATGTCAATCGGTTTTGGGCGATAGTGTAAAAGCATGCGAACAGTATTCTAATAATGAAGTGTATAAATCACCATCTGTGGCTGATAGCTCGGACAAAAATGACGGTTATTATATTGTATTTCGCCGTTACACTCCAAAGGATGATAACGGAAACGCCATTTCTGGTTCAGCGGAGTGGCGACTTGACTTGCTGTACTACCTAAAAGAAGGCAATCTTTGGTCATATAAAGGCGGTGTTTTGTATAAAAACGAGGTTCCTGTTGAATGATATTTGGC
>CAZUET010000029.1:0-16080 GCA_964619685.1 uncultured Christensenellaceae bacterium | reverse complement strand
GTATAAAATAGAATATATATGCTTAATAAGTAACTTTAGGAGAGTAATATGAAAAATTATTTTAATGAAATGTATACAGCACTTAAAGGCTTAATCAATATCAACTCGGTTGAAGGCGAACCTCAAGAAAACGCTCCGTTCGGCGTTGGTCCGAAAATGGCACTTGAGTATTCGTTAAGCTTGGCAGAAAGCCTTGGCTTTAAGGTAAAAAATATAGATAATTATGTCGGTTGGGCAGAGATAGGCGAAGGCGAGCTATTCGGTATATTGGCTCATGTAGATACAGTTCCGCTACTCGACGGCTGGAAGGCTGATCCGTTGTCTTGCGATATAGTAGACGGAGAGATTATAGGCAGAGGCATCGTTGATGATAAAGGTCCTTTTATTCTATCACTTTATGCAGTGAAATCCTTACTCGACGAAGGTAAGCTTCCTAATAAACGCATTAGATTTATCATTGGTGCAAACGAAGAAAGCGGTTGGGCTTGTATGGATAGATACCTTCTTACCGAAGAGATTCCGTCACTTGCTATATCCCCTGACGGAGATTTCCCTGTAATCAACTGTGAAAAAGCCGTCGCTCATCTCGAAATGGCTTTACCTTGCCCCGAATATATTCTCGAGATCGATGCCGGTGATAGAGTAAATATGGTTCCCGATAAAGCATACGCTAAATTCTCGTGCATTTCAGATGTTGCTATCACATATGCTCTGCACTACGGCGTTAAACTCAAAATGGACGGTGAAGATTGGATTGCCACAGCGGAAGGACGCTCTGCTCACGGTTCTACCCCATGGTTAGGCGATAATGCTTTACTTAAAATATTTAACACTGTTGCTTCTATCGACAACGAGTTGAATAACCTTGCAGTTTCTTTGGGTGCTTGGGACGGTTCTAAGTGCAACTTAGGTCTTAGCGACGAGGCAAGCGGTTCACTATCTATGAATGTCGGTTACGCAAAAAAGAAGGAAGACAAGCTCCTTATCGGTCTCGATATCCGTTTTCCGATATCCTTTACCCACGAAGAGATTGTTAACAGATTACAAGAGCATTTCCCGAAGGCATCATTTACTATGGAAGGCTCTCACCCTGCACTCTATTTCGATGAGAATGATCCATTTGTACAAACTCTTTTGAATGCATATAAAGAGGTTACAGGTCAAGCCGATGCACGCCCCATGACTATTGGCGGTGCAACATATGCAAGAGCACTCCCAAGAGCATTGGCTTTCGGTCCCTGCTTCCCTGATAAGGATAATCTTTGTCACCATGTTAACGAAAGAATGAGCGTAAAGGACTTCATGGACACATTCAATATCTACCGCATAGCCCTCGATAAGCTCTGCTTCTAATACGATAATCAATATTATAAACGCCTCGATTCTACCATTTTATAGGTCAATGTAAAAAATCGGGGCGTTTCTTTTTTCTCTTTTCAATAAAAACAAAGATAATGACTTGCAAAATCCACCGTATTAAGGTTATAATTATATATACAATTTTTATACGGGAGTATCAAGTTGACTGCACTTTCATTTAAAAAGGTATCGTTTACATATGACGGAGATGAAGAAAACATCGTCAAAGCCTTGACCGATGTTTCTTTTGATATTCAAGAAGGCGAATTTGTCACGATTTGCGGAGGTAACGGTTCCGGTAAAAGCACCCTTTCTAAACTCTGCAACGGTCTTCTACTTCCAGACAGTGGCTCGGTCGAGGTGTTCGGACAAACCACTACACCCGATGAAAACGATAAAACCAATAAAAAGGTGTTTGAAATATTCTCGACTGTCGGCTTAATTTTTCAAAATCCCGATACTCAAATGGTATCATCTATAATTGAGGACGATGTTGCATTTGGACCTGAAAATTTAGGATTGCCGAGAGATGAAATCGAATTGAGAGTGACCGAAGCACTTCGTGCTGTAGGTATGGAACAATATAGAAAACACACTCCTACTAGACTTAGTGGCGGTCAAAAACAACGTATTGCTATTGCCGGTGTACTTGCTATGCACCCTAAAATATTGGTACTCGACGAATCGACCTCTATGCTCGATCCAGACGGACGTGAAGAAGTATTGAATATAGTACTCAAGCTCAATAAAGAAGATGGTATTACAGTCCTACATATAACCCACAATATGGATGATTGTGCATTCGGTTCAAGGACACTCGTGCTTAAAAACGGATTCCTTGTATTCGACGGTAGACCGGACGATCTGTTTTCCGATTTGGATTTGGTCCAAGAATGCAATCTTGAACTTCCACCCTTACAAAATGCGGTTCATCTGCTAAAGGATTACGGAATCAATATCGATAAGCCTGTCAAAAATGAAGAGGAGTTAGCTCAACTACTATGGCAATTAAAACAAAAAATCTAAATTTTACATATTCTAAAGGTGCTCCTTACGAAAAACAAGCCTTGAAAAATGTAACCTTGCATATTAAGCAGGGAGATTTTTGCTGTATTTTAGGTCAGACAGGTTCGGGCAAAAGCACACTGCTCCAACACTTTAATGGTCTTATCAAAAGACAGGACGGTGAACTTCAAGTACTCGACTTCGATCTTACTAAGAAAAAATTTAATTATAAAGCACTCCGCTTCGCTGTAGGAATGATATTCCAATATCCCGAATATCAGCTTTTTGACGATACCGTGGCTAAGGATGTGTCTTACGGTCCTAAAAATATGAAGCTCGACCATGAAACAATAGACAAAAGAGTTAGAAGGTCTATTAAATTAGTTGGCTTGAACTATGACGAGATCGCTGAAAAATCACCGTTTGAAATTAGTGGCGGTCAAAAACGCAGAGTTGCAATCGCCGGTGTCATCTCTATGGAGCCTAAGGTCTTAGTACTCGATGAGCCTACGGCAGGTCTTGATCCATTAGGTAAAAAGGAAATAATGGAATTAGTGCTTTCACTAAAAGAAAACATGACTCATACAGTGGTAATGGTTACCCACGATATGGATCTTGTAGCAAAATATGCTAATCATGTAATTGTGCTTAAAAACGGTGCTGTGGCGTACGACGGTACACCTTATGAACTATTTGCTAATAATGAGCTCGTAACCGATTGTTCGCTGAGATTACCCTCTGGCGTTGTCCTTGCTAACGAATTAAGGGCAAAGGGCTTCAATATCGATAAAACTGCTATCACCGTGGAAAAAGTGGCAGAATGCGTTAAAAAAGAATTCGATAATAAGGAGAACGACAATGCTTAAGGATATTTCGTTCGGTCAATATTATCCTACCAATTCAGTAATTCATAGGCTCGATCCTCGTGTTAAGCTGTTAATGATGATTGCTTATGTCGTTTTGATATTCTTCATTAAAAGCTATATCGGGTATCTTTTATTCGCACTATTCGTGGTTATTACCTCGGCTATCGCTAAAATACCATTTAAATCGTTGCTAAAATCTATTAAGGCGGTTTTATTCCTCGTTATTTTTATTTCACTCATCAATATATTCTTTTATAGCGGTGAGGGAGAACCACTTTGGTCTTGGTGGATATTGTCCGTTTATACAGACGGATTGGTCTTCTCGTCAAAAATGGCTCTTAGACTGATATTGCTCGTATTAGGACCTGCACTATTGACCTATACGACAACCCCTATAGAGTTAACTAACGCAATCGAAAGCCTACTATCTCCGTTAAAGCTTATCAAATTTCCGGTACATGACCTTGCAGTTATCATGAGTATCGCTCTTAGAATGATTCCTACATTAATGGAGGAAACCGAAAGAATTACACTCGCACAAAAGGCAAGAGGGGCAGATCTCGATACGGGTAACCTATTCCAAAAAATAAAAGCGATGGTTCCTATACTCGTGCCACTTTTTGTATGTGCATTTAGGCGTGCAGATGAGTTGGCCCTTGCTTTGGAATCTCGTTGCTATGACGCTACTCCTAACCGCACTACATATAAGGTGCTTGCGTTAAAGGGTAGAGATTTCGCATTTATCGCTCTATTCCTTGTATTTATGGCTGCAGCAATTATTGATGTTGCCATGCCAATTATCTATCCTTGCTCTGTTAACTGGATAGAAGGGTTCTATGACAATGCGTTCTTCTCGCTTTTTGGTCTATAATTATGAGATTTTTACTGACGGTACAATATAAAGGAACAAATTTCGCCGGTTGGCAAACACAGCCAAACCTTAGAACGGTACAGCAAACACTTCAAAACGCTATACTCGAATTAACAGGCGAACAAGTCACATTGCACGCTTCGGGTAGAACGGATGCAGGTGTACACGCCTTAGGTCAAAGGGTTCATTTCGATTCTAATACAAATATCCCTGCCGAAAAGCTTCCATTCGCACTCAATGTTCGCCTACCGGACGACTTAAAGGTCATCGCTGCACAGGTCGTTCATGACGGATTTAATGCAAGATTCGATGTTAAGAAAAAAACTTATGTTTATAAGTTCTATACCACTCCGCATGAAAATCCATTACTTTTCGATGGTTACGCACACTTACCCATTAAGCCAAATTACAACTTAATGCGTAATGCCGCAAATGTATTAGAGGGTGAGCATGATTTTAAATGCTGTCAAGCAACAGGCGGACATGTAAAAACTACAGTGAGAACTATTTATTCAATAGACATTAAACAAGACGGTTGCCTATATGAGATTGCAGTAAGTGGAAACGGATTTTTATACAATATGGTTAGAATTATTGCCGGGACGCTCTACTATGCGGGAATAGGTAAAATCACGATACAAGATATAGAAAATGCATTAAAAACAGGTGATAGAACATTATTAGGTAAAACTCTTGAGGCTAAGGGATTATATCTATACAGTGTAGAGTATTAGATCTTGTTACTTATATAAAAAGTATGCGGTTAAGCATACTTTTTTTTATGGGACGCCTAATGTGGCGTCCCTAACAATAATTGTGGTTAGATAGCAATTATTTTGTGCTAGTTCATAGTTTTTTTTTTACAATGATTACCGTCCGCACATTTACTAAGTTTTGTTATTAATGAATCAATAATGTGCTTTTAATATTACAAGATAACATCAGGATGAGCGGAAAGTTTGTAATTCCACAGTCCAAGATACTGCAAGAAAATGCCTGCACTGCATTGCTTTTCAACTTCACTCACTACGCTTTGCCATGACAGGACGGTCTCAAGATCGGATTTAGTCGAAAAAAGGCACTCGCTTAGCAAGTGCCTTCGTGGTGCCGATGGTGGGAGTCGAACCCACACGTAGTTGCCTACAACAGATTTTGAGTCTATCACGTCTGCCATTCCATCACATCGGCTTACTGAATAATCATATCATATCGTTTTTTAAAAATCAACTATTTTTCACCATTTATTAAAAAATCTTTGAGCTTGTATATATCATAGTAGAATTGGATTTCGTCGGCAAGATACCAAACAGCGGTGCCGTTTGATTTTCGCTTCGCTCAAATTTCGACTACGCTCAGTATGACGGCGGACAAAAATGCGCTACAGCATCAAATGTCATTCTAAGCAAAGAATTGTAGTCGAAACCAACAGGACAATACCAAAAGTATTGGAATATTATTACTTATTAAAAAACTGGACACATAATGTTTTTATGTGAAAATTAGTATTCAAGGCAGAATGTTACTATGTCGTACTTTCGGTCTTTGGATTTGAATTTATTGCGTTTAATATTGATTGGCTCGTAGCCTAAGCTTAATGCCATTTTTTCCATTCGCTTATTTCCTACCCAAGTTTGTGTATAGTATCTCGTAATTCCAAAGCTTAATAGGTAATTTTGAAATAATTCAAAGACTTCTTTTCCTAATCCTTGCCCCCTATATTCTATAGGTACTATGTCTATTCCTAACGCATAACGATCAGTCGACCGTTTGGAATAGTTATAAAAAAAATCGAGGCAGTAACAGTTACTCCACCCGATATGTATTCCCTCGGGATATGTACATATCTCAAAAGTCCACCTTATATCATCATCTGTCTTACATTCAAGTGCAGAAAGCCTACTTTTCGCATAGTCTTCTACGCTCACTCTGTCATTTACACGCCAAGGAGAATCCCACTTCATCCATTCGGTTTCTGTGGTTTGCCATCTCAAGTGATCCTCATAATCACTCTCGATAAAATCCCTAAGCATTATCCTTTTACCTTTGAGCTCCATTACTATTGATCAGACTCCTCTGCTCTATCTTTAAGTCTATATATCCTTTTAAAAAAGTCGCCTATCATATTATTTGTTTCAATGCTTTCTTCCCATGTAGGATAGAAAACATTAAAAATATGAGTAAGCTTGCGTTTTTCGGTAGCCGATTTACCCCATATATGCTTTTCGCACTCTATTCCGTATTTATTTAAATAGTCATATGCTCTAATACTTTGCTTGACAAGATAGTCTTCCTCAGACGATATTAAAAGCGTTTTTGGAAAATCAAGAGGGATTGCATTAAAAAAGTCTACTTCGTCTATTATTGCACGGCGTGCATACCCCTTACCCAATAGAGAATTAAAGAAAAGGCTAAAGCACGGCATTTTAGCCATCTTCTTAACATCGAACGCTCCGCATATAAAGCATGCCCCTGCAAAATGAAGGGATGAATCTACACCAAAAAATGCCTTACGCTTATTATCACCAAGCGTAAGCAATGACAATGCACCTAATTGACCGCCCGCAGAGTTTCCGCATAAAAAAAGCTTATCAAGATCTATATTGAACTCTTGTGCATTCTTCTCTAACCAATTGAAGAATGCAAATATATCTTTGATCTGCTGAATAAATCCGTTTTCGGGTGCTAACGAATAGTTTATCGATAGCACAGTAAATCCTTGATCAGCCAAAACAAGACAAAACTTTTTATTGATCTCCTTATAAGAAGAATACCAAGCACCACCATGGATGTTGATAACAGTCGGTTGCGGAGTGGTCTTTCCTATTGGACGATATATATCAAAAAGATGCGCCTTATTCCCATCGCTGTAGGTAAGATCGAAAATTTGTTCGATCGCTGACGGTTCTTCAAAGGGATAAGCGGAAGTCTTTTCTTCGGTAGATTCACTCGCTCTATTCAAAAAATTGACGATCATATTCTTCTTCATCAAAAGCTCCTCGTATTACTTACCGATTACGATAAAAAAATAATACCTTATAAGTATTATAATTTTTTATGACATTTAAGTCAATATCAAAATGCAATTTATGGTAAAAATAAGTTTTAGAAATGATTATTGATTTTTGCAGTGCGGTGGAAAGAAAGCGTCCGCAAGATACCAAACAGCTGTGCATTTCCCGTCTAAGATACTGCAATACAAAGCATTGCACTACTTGAGCCGTTCGACTTCACTTACGCTACGCTCAGCATGACTGCGGACGAATATATCTTTTTTTGATTGAATGCTTAATGCGGATTGGTTTAATCGTAATTTCTTAGTTGGGCGGTTATTCCGTTTTTATTGAATATTTCTGCGTATTCTTCCGCAACAGCCTTTGGTACTTCGGTAAGCCCTCTAACAATACACTCTTCTCTATCGTAAAAACGCTGCAAATAAATACGCTTTATTCCCTTTAACCATTCTGCCATGTTTTGTATCGCACTTTTTTCAATAAGCTCGTTAACTAATGTTATGCGTAGTTCGTATTCCATTATTCCCGATTTGAGCATTTCGACTGATTTTATGACCCCCTCGGGCATTCCCTTTAGTCCGATTGCTTTACCGTAACCAAGCTTATCCGCTTTTATATCCATGGCTACATAGTCAATAAGCCCACGGTCTATTAATTTTTTGAGAACTTCAGGTTTAGATCCATTGGAATCAAGCTTAATATCATAGCCTATTGCCTTAATCTTTGCCAAAAAATCGGATAGATCGCCTTGAAGCGTGGGTTCACCGCCACTGATGACTACTCCGTCGAGCAAGCCCTTACGCTTGGTTAGATAGCTTAATATTTCGTTTTCTTCCAGTTTCTCAAAGGAAGAATGATGCAAAACTATATCTCCGTTATGACAAAAAGGACATCTGAAATTGCAACCGCCTGTAAAAACGGTGCATGCAGTATGTCCGTCATAATCAACTAAGGATAGCTTTTCAAATCCAACTATTTCCATAGATCTTGATTATTAATCAAATAATTACATGCATTGAGAGCGGAAACGGCTCCGTCGCATGCCGCAGTTGTCAACTGTCTAATGCTCTTGGTACGGCAATCGCCAGCAACAAACAATCCTGCTGTTTTAGTGGTACAGGATTCGTCCGAAATAAAATATCCTTGCTTATCAAGATCGGCAAGAGATGAAAATGCTCCGTTATCCGGTACTTGACCGATAGCAACAAATACGCCGTCACAAGATATTTTTTTAGCGATTTTGTCCTCTCGACCCTCGAATAGTACACCTACGACCTTATCACCTTCGGTGATAAACTCTTTACTAACTATATTATGTACTACTTCTACATTGTCGCACTTTTTCAATGCACTAACATGCCCTTCATCACCAAAAAATCTGTCAAACAGCGTGCAAACAGTAACCTTACGGCAGTACAAGCTAAGTAAAAGTGCATATTGAAGTGCTGTATTACCGTCGCCGATCAATACTACATCCTCACCCTTATAGAAAGGTCCGTCACATACGGCACAGTAGCTTACACCATTACCGATATATTCGTCTTCATTAGGCAAGTTTAGCTTACGATGTTTAAGTCCGGATGCAATTATTACCGATTTTGCACTATATTTACCATATTCTCCGTCTAAATAGAAAATGTCTTTTTCCTTTTTTATATCAACTATGGTATCTAATTCAAACTCCACGCCGTGCTCGGTAATCTGTGCAAACATTTTATCCGACAGCTCTAATCCGCTGATGCTCGGTATAGACGGAAAATTCTCCACCTTGGGAGAATTCGCTATTTGACCGCCAAAGGATTCCTTTTCGATCATTAATACTCTTTTATTGTTTCGTAAAGCGTAGAGAGCAGATGTCATTCCTGCCATTCCGCCCCCTACTACTATTAAATCAAATAAATCCATTACTATTTATTATCCTCAATGTATTTCTTGATATTGCTTACGTTCTCGTATGACTCGATTCCATCCTTACCGGGAACCAATAGAGTAGGCGCCTTTCTAACGCCGTAAGCGACCGTTATATCCTTATTATCTTCGGCATCGACAACATCATAAGCAATACCCGCATTATCCAATAGCATCTTCGCCATTCTGCAGTTAGGACATGTCTTAGTGGTGAAAATAGTTATCTTATCAAGTGATAATTGCTTAGTATCCTCTACTTCGACACTTTCTACTTTATCGCCAGATCTCTTACATACACTTCTCGATATGTCGTAGGTCTTACGATCGGCAAACTCTTGAGTTTTACCGTCATTCCAGTTTTGTACAGGACGATAGTAGCCTGTAATTCTGCTGTATATCTCGGTGGTTCTCGAACAAATGGGGCATTTCTTAACTTCGCCTGCAATGTAGCCGTGATCCTGACATACAGAATATGTCGGACTTAGGGTGTAGTAAGGAAGTCTATAATTCTCCGCAATCTTACGAACAAGATTTGCTGCAGCTTTCCAGTCAGGAAGTTTTTGTCCTAAAAATGCATGGAATACAGTACCCGATGTATAAAGCGTTTGTAATTCGTCCTGAATATCGAGTGCGGTAAATATATCCTCTGTATATCCAACGGGAAGGTGTGAGCTATTGGTATAATAGGTCGTTCCGTTTTGGTTGGCAAATATCATATCGGGATATCTCTTCTTATCGTGTTTAGCAAGACGGAAGGATGTGGATTCGGCAGGTGTTGCCTCAAGATTATAAAGATCGCCATACTCCTCTTGATAATCGGATAAGCGTGTACGCATATGATTTAGTACATTCTTGGTAAATTCTTGAGATTCTGCGTGAGTCAAGTCTTTTCCTATCCATTTTGCATTCAAGCATGCCTCGTTCATGCCTACTAAACCGATTGTAGAGAAATGGTTGTTAAATGATCCTAAATAACGCTTTGTATAAGGATATAAGCCCTTTTCTAATAACTCCGATACAACATTACGCTTTATCTTCAATGAGCGTGCAGATATATCCATCATTTTATCAAGTCTTTCATAAAACTCTTCTTCGTTAGCTGACAAGTATGCAATTCTCGGCATATTGATCGTTACTACACCGATAGAACCGGTACTTTCACCACTTCCGAAAAATCCTCCGGACTTTTTACGAAGCTCTCTAAGATCAAGACGCAATCTACAGCACATACTACGAACATCGCTCGGCTCCATATCGCTATTGATATAGTTTGAAAAATAAGGTGTACCGTACTTAGCTGTCATTTCAAACAACAGTCTATTGTTCTCGGTTTCCGACCAGTCAAAATCTCTGGTGATCGAATATGTCGGAATAGGATATTGGAAACCTCTGCCGTTTGCGTCGCCTTCGATCATTATCTCGATAAATGCCTTATTTACCATTGCCATTTCTTTGACACAGTCTTTATAGCAGAAATCCATTTCCTTACCACCAACTATACAGTTAAGGTTTGCTAAATCGTTTGGAACTACCCAGTCAAGTGTGATATTGGTAAACGGTGCTTGGGTACCCCAACGGCTCGGTGTATTTACGCCGTAAATGAAGGACTGTATGCACTGCTTTACTTCTTTATATGTTAGATTATCAACCTTAACAAAGGGTGCTAAGTATGTATCAAATGAAGAAAATGCTTGTGCACCCGCCCATTCGTTTTGCATAATTCCTAAAAAGTTTACCATTTGATTACATAGTGTCGAAAGGTGAGATGCCGGAGATGATGTAATCTTACCTACGATACCGCCAAGTCCCTCTTTGATAAGCTGTTTGAGTGACCAGCCTGCACAGTAACCGGTAAGCATAGATAGATCGTGAATATGGATATCTGCCGAACGGTGTGCATCTGCAATTTCTTGGTCATAGACCTCGCTCAACCAATAGTTAGCAGTCAATGCACCGGAGTTATTTAGGATTAAACCGCCTACAGAATATGTAACGGTGCTGTTTTCCTTAACTCTCCAATCGTTGACCTTTAGATAGTCATCCATGGTCTTTTTATAATTGATAACTGTTGCATGTATATCACGAATACTTTCATGATTCTTTCTATATAAAATATAGGATTTAGCTACAGATACAAATCCTGCTTGAATCAAAACAACCTCTACACTGTCTTGGATGTCTTCAACGTTAACAAAACCATTCTTAACCTTGGAAGAAAAGTCTGCACAAACTCTCAAGCATAACATATCAAGTACAGAATCCTCGATCGGTGTATCTGTCGCACCGAATGCTTTAGCCATTGCAACTCTAATTTTCTTGATATCGAAATCAACTATTTCACCACCACGTTTAACTACCTTATACATTTTACAAAATCTCCTTTTTCGTATGCCCCCAAGGGGAAAGCTGATTGTGAAAATTATATACAATTTGATATCCCTTTGTCAATAGGAAAAATTAAAAAAAATTGGCAAAAATACCATATATAGCGTTAAATAAACACTGGCACCACAATATATTGTGTTTAAAAATACTAAACAAATCAACAAAATGAACTGCTATTCAAAAAAAATAATATCGTATAAAATGTATTGAAAGGGCTTTTTTTATTTACAAAAAACCGTAAAATCAATAAATTCTTTGGGACAGTTGGTACAATTTGAGAACAATTAAAAAAGGTTTTTGTTAGTTAAAATTAAACATCTATGCAAAAGATGCATAATAATCAAAACAAGAAATATGTACAAAAAAGATAGTAGATTTTTTTAAAAAACGGAATTGTAAACCGTTCAAATATATTCTTTGATAAAAATCGTCCGCAATATACTAATTTGATTTGCGATTCGCTCCGATTTCGACTTCGCTTACGCTACGCTTAGTATTACGTCGGACGGAAAAATGCATTATTAAAGAATATTCAATACAATTTTTAGGATAATTAACCACTCTTAATTTATCTATCACTTAACTATCACATTCATATGTTATAATGTTTGCGTAGTCGAAAGAGATACATTAACTTAAATTTCTTTTTCATTGATTATCTCCACTTCGATAAATATACTAAGTATCTCCTAACACTTACATAATTATTTCCCCAAAAAAGAGGCAGGCGTTCATCGTCTGTTTCTTTTTTTTGTGCAGACAACGACGGATGCCGTCCACAAAAATACTTCAAGACTTATCTCGTCCGCTCATTCGTTCGCAAGATACCAAATTGTTGCTCGATTCGATTCTCGATACGCTTGAATTTCGACTATGCTCAGTATGACGGCGGACTTGATTTATTACTCAGTATAACAAGACGAAAAAACAATGTCGATATATCAACTTCGTTGATTCGATATGTTTTCGCTTTACTCAAACTCGATATATTGTCTCTACGCTTCAATTCGATATGAGATAATTCCCATAAGCGATTTACCTCGATAGTGGACAAAAGTCCTCTTAGCATGACAGCGGAAAAGATTTTACTCTTGTCGCTTGACTATTCGTCCCGGTATTCCAACCACAGTACAGCGAGGCGGAATATTATCAAGCACGACCGAGCCAGCCCCTATCTTACTATATGCCCCGATAGTAATATTCCCTAAGATTTTGACGCCTGCTGATAATAGTACCCCCTTCTCTATGGTTGGGTGCCGTTTTCCGTTTTCCTTTCCTGTACCGCCTAATGTAACACCTTGATAAATTATCACATCGTCCTCTATCACCGCAGTTTCACCTATTACAACGCCCGTTCCATGGTCTATAAACACCCTTCTTCCTATTTCCGCTCCTGCATGAATATCAATTCCCGTATGTCGTCTTGCAAGCTCGCTAATAATCCTTGATAATAAAAATAATCTTTTTCTATATAGCTTATTGGCTATTCTATGACTTCTTAACGCTCTTACGCATGGATATGTCAAATAGACTTCCAGTCTACCTCTTGCCGACGGATCAAGCTTTAATATGGTGTCTATTAGCTCCGCTATATATCCCCTACTCCTCATATAAAAGAATATGACGCAACAAGCATCAGTTGTTACGCCATATCATATAATATATTTATTATTTTAATTACTCTAAAACAGCCTTAATTCTACGAATACCTGCGGATGATGATTGCTCTTTTGTAATTCTAAACTTACCAAGCTCGCCTGTACGCTTTGCATGAGGACCACCGCAAATCTCTTTACTGAACTCGCCCATTGTATATACTTTGACTTTCTCGCCGTACTTGCTGTCAAATACACCGATTGCACCTGAAGCTTTTGCATCAGCAACGCTCATTTCTTCACAGATGATCTCAACATCTGCCTTAATAGCGTTGTTTACATAATCTTCAACGGCTTTGATTTCTTCGGGTGTCATAGGTCTATCAAGATTGAAGTCGAAACGCAATCTTTCAGCGGTAATATTACTACCCCTTTGTCTAATGTCGGCATTGACAAGCTTTCTCAAGCCTGCATTCATCAAGTGTGTAGCCGTGTGAAGTCTTTCGGTAGCAACTTGATTATCAGCCAAACCACCCTTGAATACTTGTTCTGCACCCGATCTTGACTTATTCTGATGCTCTTCAAAAGCCTTTTCATAACCCTTAACATCGACATCTAAGCCCTTTTCATGACACAATTCTGCAGTCATTTCAAGAGGGAATCCAAATGTATCGTAAAGCTTAAACGCTGTTTTACCCGATAATCTCTTAACCTCGGGAGGTAAATAGCCGATAACTCTTTCAAATTCTTTAAGTCCTTGCTCGATAGTCTTACGGAATCTTGAGCATTCCTTAGATAATTCGTCGATAACCTTAGCGGAGTTTTCGGTCAATTCGGGATAAACATCCTTATATTGCTCGATATATACCTTAGATACCTCTTCAATAGCATCATCGGGAAGTGATAGAATTCTCGCAAATCTAACCGCTCTACGAATCAATCTACGCAAAATATAGCCCTGTGCAACATTAGATGGAACGACACCGTTAGGATCGCCCAAAATGAATGTAGCTGTACGAACATGGTCAGCTATAACACGCATAGCTTTGGTTTCTTCTTCATTTTCGCCGTAGGTCTTACCCGACAATTCGCTGATTTTAGCAATCGCATTACAGAATAAGTCGGTTTCGTATACCGAAGAACAGCCGTTAAGTACACATATGGTACGCTCTAAGCCCATACCTGTATCAACATTTTTTTGCTTCAATGGAGAGAATGTACCGTCGGCATTCTTACAGAATTGCATAAATACATTGTTCCATATTTCAAGGTATTTACCACATGAGCATGCAGGAGAGCATTCGGGAGAACAGGGTGCCTTACCTGTA
Organism: uncultured Christensenellaceae bacterium; assembly: GCA_964619685.1. Classification (GTDB taxonomy): domain Bacteria; phylum Bacillota; class Clostridia; order Christensenellales; family CAG-1252; genus RUG14300. Next base: position 1,752 of record CAZUET010000029.1, on the reverse strand, counting down.
TCAATAAATATCTCGGTATCAGGTCCGCAAGGTCCGGTAACGCCTGCAGGTCCCCACCAGTTATTCTCTTTTGGCAAATAGAATATGCGTTCCTTGGGCAAACCGCATTTTTCCCAAATCGAAGCACTCTCTTCATCACGAGGACAGTCCTCGTCGCCAGCAAATACAGATACAGCCAATCTATCCTTAGAAATTCCCAATACGCTCGTCAATAGTTCCCAGCTCCAGCTAATCGATTCTTGTTTAAAGTAATCGCCTAATGACCAGTTACCGAGCATTTCAAAAAATGTACAGTGTGAGCTATCACCTACAGAATCAATATCACCTGTACGAACACACTTTTGAACATCGGTCAAGCGTGTACCTGCAGGGTGCTTTTCGCCCGAAAGATAGGGTACTAACGGATGCATTCCTGCCGTTGTAAATAATACGGTTGGATCGTTTTCGGGAATCAATGACGCACTACCTATAACAGCATGTCCTCTTTCCTTGAAAAAATTCAAATATGTCGATCTTAGTTCGGCTGAATTTAGTTGTTTCATTATTTTATCTCCTAAAATTGGATTGTATTTTCTTATTTTGTACCGAATATTCTATCACCGGCGTCGCCTAAACCCGGTACAATGTATTTATTTTCATTAAGCTTTTCATCTTTACATGCAATGTAGATATCTACATCGGGATGAGCTTGTTGTAATGCTTCGATACCCTCGGGAGCTGCGATCAAGCACATAAACTTAATATTCTTTACGCCTGCTTCCTTAATAAAGTTAATTGCCATTATTGCAGAACCGCCTGTTGCAAGCATAGGATCTACTACAATAACTTCTCTTTGCTCAACATCTACGGGGAGTTTGCAGTAATACTTGACAGGCTTTGCTGTTGTTTCGTCACGGTAACATCCAATATGTCCAACCTTTGCTGCAGGAACAATCTTAAGAACACCACCAACCATACCTAAGCCTGCTCTCAAAATGGGAACTACGCCAATTTGACGACCGCCTAATACCTTTTGGGTTGTTTTACAAATGGGGGTTTCAATCTCCTTATCAACTAATGGAAGCTCTCTTGTTACCTCGTATGTCATCAGCATGGAAATCTCTTCAAGCAACTCTCTAAAATCTTTATTCGTCGTGTTTACATCTCTCATTATGCTGATTTTGTGGGCAATCAACGGATGGTCGAATACTACTACTTTACTCATTTGGTAATCCTCCTATTTATTTATCATTTGATTCAATGTCGTGAATCATTTCTATACGCTTTTGGTGCCTACCACCTGCAAACGGAGTATTGAGCCAAGCATCTACACATGCAACCGCCTCTTCGGGAGTTATTACACGACCGCCCATACATAACACATTTGCAGAATTATGCTCGGCACATTTCTCGGCACAGTATACATTTGTGACTACTGCCGCTCTAATACCTTTGACTTTATTTGCAGCTATAGATATTCCTATACCGGTTCCGCATAAAAGTATACCTTTATCCGCTTTACCGCTGACTACGAGGTTGGCTACCTTAAGTGCGTACTCTGGATAATCAACAGACTCGGTGTCAAAGCAACCTTCGTCTATTATATCTATACCCTTATTTTTCAGATAATCCAAAATTGCCGCCTTTAATACAATACCGCCATGATCATTACCTATAGCTATAGTCATACGAGCATCTCCTTGTGTATTTTTCTAATTGTATATTTTTTAATTAGAATTGTCAAGTATAACAAAAAGGATAATAAAAATATAT
>CAZUET010000028.1:0-16188 GCA_964619685.1 uncultured Christensenellaceae bacterium | reverse complement strand
TATAATAACATATATCAAAATAAAAGGAAAAGGATTTTTTTATTGAAACAACTATACTTTTTACACATATAAACATGTAAGGCGTATCCGTTTTTTATGATTGTAAAATGTATTCTGCCCCCAGTTTAAGCACATCGGTAAGTAGTTGGTTGCTGATAGAATAAACTTTAAGCTTACCCTCATTATGAGATGTAACCAATCCTTCCCTTTTCATTAGCGTTAATTGATGCGAAACGGTAGTTCGATTAAGCTTAGTTGTGAAACTAATATCACCCACGCACATTTCACTTATAGATAGTCCGAATAGTATTTTTAGCCGTGTTTTATCGGAAAACAAATAAAAAAGATACCCCATTTTTTCGAGTTTATCTTTATCGGGCAGGTAGTAGGTTATTAGACTTTCGAGGTGTTTGTTAAGCTTAAATGTATTCACATTTTAAGAATAATATACATATAATCTAATGTCAATGAGTGATTTTGACCTTACATAGGATAATATCAAATTATAAGTCGAATATGGGGGTTTTTATGTTTACTAATAATGGCAATATCCTATTTATTTTAATACTGCTATTGGTGTTTAACTTTACAGGCTCGGACGGAATTAACAATACAGGAAGTACCGTTTTGATATTCACCACCTTAGCACTTTTATTAAGTGGCGGAAACTTATTCGGTAATAATTGTTGTAACTGCCAAAACCAATAGCATAAAAAGCACACTTCAGCCGTGTGCTTTTTTATGCAGTAATAAATTGTAATACTATACTATAAAATGCACTCAGTGGTTTTAGTCATACTGAACTCGACTGCTATCAAACCGATTGCAGTCTTGTCATACTGAGCAAAGTTCGTAAGTCCGAAGTCGAACCCGCAGGGCGACGCATAGCATTGGTATCTTGGACGGAAATAAACGATAACAAAAAGTCTTCTTCGCAGTATCCATATAAACAGGGTATCGTCATCAAGATACCAAATTGTTATACAATTTGATTCGTACATGGTGCGGATTTTGACTACGCTCAGTATTACAGCAGATGACAAATCATTATCAATCTATAATCCTATACAAAATAAATTGACATGATGAACTTGAAGAAAAAGGACAATGGTTATTCCCATTGTCCCTTCATTGGATCATCAATAATTATGCCTTACGGAGAAGTTCTATCTCTTTAGGAGTTAAGTAGCGATAGGTACCTCTTGCGAGACCGCCTAATCTAACGCCTGCGATCTCTATTCTCTTTAAGAATATTACATTTTTGTTTAGGCTTTCGCACATACGGCGGATTTCACGGTTTTTACCCTCACGAATGGTTATGCGCAGTTTGCTTTTACCGTCACCTTTTTCGAGTAATTGAACACTTGCACCCGATGTTTCTTCACCTTCGCCAATATCGACCTTACCTTTAAGCTTTTTGATTTCATCATCGGTAAATTCACCTTCGGTCTTGACTAAATATGTTTTTGGAACCATATTGGAAGGGTGTGTCAGCTTATTAACCATTTCGCCGTCATTAGTGAGTAGGAGCAGTCCTTCTGAATCATAGTCAAGTCTACCGACAATAGCAAGCTTTTGATTAATATTTAGGTAATCGTATACTGTTTTTCTGCCATGCTCGTCGGAAGCGGAGCAAATACAACCCTTTGGCTTATAGAACATTATATAAACATGCTTACTTGTATGTCTGATTTTTCTACCGTCGACAATGACCTTATCTACATCGGGATTGATATCCAAGCCTAATTCGGATATAATCTTACCGTTAACGCTGACCTTACCTTGTCGGATAAGCTCATCAGCACCTCTTCTTGATGTAATTCCGCACTCGGCTATATACTTATTAATTCTCATATACAATACTACCTTTTGATTTGATAGTTATATTGTATATACTTTTTCGCTAAAAATCAAGCGATTTGCTATTTTTATATTTACGGTACCAATTTCCGTATTAGATCTAAGCGGTTTTTGCTTGGAGCGGATGGTATAAGATATATCTACTTTATCAAGTTCGTCATCGGTCATAGGATAGCATAGATCATTTAGTGTATGCACAAAAACAGTTTTGCCGTCCACTGTAACCGCTTTAAAATCGTCTTTTGACAAAATTCGTCTAATTGCGTAACGGGTGAAGTATTCTTCTAAAAGATTTGCCGATTTTTGCCACATATTAGGTTCATTCAATACCACTGAAATTAGTTGCATACCGTTTCTTTCAGCACCGAAGACTAAGCAACGCCCGGCACGCTTAGTATAACCTGTTTTCACCCCGTTTGCTCCTTCAAATTGGTTTAGAAGCTTATTTTTATTGACAAAACACCGTCTTTCGCCGTTGTAGTCGTAATAGTAATGCTCGGTAGAAACGATTTTTTTGAATTCTTCGTTTTTATAAGCATATGCGGTTATCATAGCGAGATCGTAAGCAGTTGTGTAATGGTTATAGTCGGGCAACCCATGAGAATTGACGAAATGCGAATAGTAAGCACCGCATTTAATAGCAGTTAGATTCATTAGTTCTGCGAACTCTTTTTCACTGCCGAAAATTGAGGATAGAGTGACTGCTGCATCGTTTCCCGATCGAAGCATCATTCCGTATAAAAGGTCTTTGATTTTCCATTTTTCACCGCATTTTAGATAGACGGACGAGCCTTCCGTGTTTTCCGCCACCTTAGGAACAACGATATAATTATCGATATTACAGTTTTCAATTACACATATCGCTGTCAATATTTTTGTAGTGCTTGCAGGCTCCATTCTGGCGTTTATATTGTTACCGATAAGAATTCTTCCGCTATCTTTTTCGATAACGATAAACGATGATCCGCTACTATCGGCAGTAATATCTTCAGCGGAAGCTTTGACGGTACTTGCTGATATTGCCACGAATGCGACTATCAGCACCAATATAAGCAATGCAATAGCTTTAATTATTTGGTAGGCTTTAATAGATCGATTGCCGAATTTATTAGATTTGTCCATTTGTCATTTTCTTCCTTATCAATAGCAATAAATTTTGTATTGCTGTCATTCATTACTAAAAAACCAAGAGGCACGACAGACCCACCTGCACCGCCACCGCCTGCCGATTGGAAGCCCTTTTTCAAAACGCCCTCCATAGATTCTCCGCTCCCCGATACGATTCCTACCGAAACCTTAGAAATAGGAATTATCAGGCTATTGTTTGGAGCGGTGATTTCTTTACCTATCACGGTATCCGAATCGACAAGGTCTTTTAGGTTACTTACCATTATAGAAAATAATTCAGTATCATTCATATCATTTTTTCCTTATGACCTTAGTATTAGTCAAAACGGCGGATAATATTTTAAAAATCGTAAATTTTCCATACACCGACATGGAAATTGATGGATTATTGCTATCTATCATCCAAAGCTTTCCGTAATCTCTAATGCACATTCCCATTCCTTGGAGTAAAGCCTTAGCGAATGCGTCCGAATCTGCGTCGAGTTGAATAAAGAGTTTAAGACCAAGTGAAGAAAAAATAAATGGTGAGATTTTAATTTTGTGTTTTGCCTTCTTTTTTCTTAATCGTTTTCCGTTGATAGTTATACGAGCTTTGGTGTCGATCTGTATTGTGATAAATTTGAAGCTCCATATATAAAAATCTATTGAAATTGCATTTTTTTGTACTCGGATTTGAGCCAAAAAAATTAATGGCACGGCAATTATAAATAAAAGGATCATGATATTAGTATTCATGATCGCTTAAATTTTATGCGTTGTTAGTGCTCGATAGCGTTTATCCAAACATCTCCATCTCCCCAGTTATTACTGTAATTGCCTATCGAAGAACGAGAGGTATAGAATAGAGTTATTCGATTAATATCGATTGAAAACTTTAACCCATTCGCACTGTCAACCTCCCACACAGTACTTGCCGTATGGCTGTTTATATCGTAGCGGTAGAGCGAGCAACTCTTACGGTTTACCGCTTTAAAATAAAATGAACCGTTATGTAATATCATTTCTCCGACATCGGTAAAACCGGGATAATCGGTAGAATTGATACTGACAACATCATAATGCTTACATAAAAAATAGCTTAGAGTTTGCTTATTTGTACCGTACACTATTACATAAAAGCCGGTGTCTGCGCTTCCAAGCTTAGCATTATCGCCTAAGCAAAGGTTATCTGTACCTAATGCATCCAAGTTGTAGGAATATCGCTGTAAATATATCATACCACCGCTAATTGTAGCCAATAGGTAGCCGTCTTTTGTCGGAATCGTGTCGAGTATTTTATTAACCTTGACAGATGAATGACTTCCGCTTAATTCGAAATTGAAGATTCTACCTCCGTTATCTCCGTTAGCAAAAAGTGTAAAAGGACCGCTTTTGAATAGCGCAACGGGCTTAGTCGTTCCTTCAGCTGAAAAGGACATTTGATAATTGATGCCTAAAGCGTTAGTTATTGAAAAGATTTTTGCCTCTCCGCCCGTAAAGCAAGCCAAAAGCACGCCCGACGAATAGTAATAACTGATACAGTTGTCTGCCTTGATAGGTAATAACAACCTATCGCTACCGCCGTTTAAATCGAATGCGTACACGCTTACGCCATTTGCTGACGATGTTATTATCATAATTCCGTTATCATATAGGCAGGATGTAAGATATTTTTCGGTATTATCCGATTTAAGCGATGAAACAGTTTGTAACTCGCCATTTTGATCGAATACAGCAACAGCAATCCCGCTTCCCTTTGCTTCAATATCGCAGTTATCCGAGGTCGATTGTAATATAACGAAATATCTATTAGCAAGCTTATAAAACTCCTTGAATTCGTCCTCACCGTATCCGCCTACATTATTGATAAATCCGTTTGATGTCATTGTGGCTTGTCTTGGCAACTCCGATCTAAACACCTTAGGTATCTCTACTATTTCGTCTTTTTTATCAACGGTGGGTGTTGTTGGTGTTAAAACGGTATTTACACCGTTATTAGTCGGCTTTTCCTCTGCATTTACCTCTTCTTGTACGAATGTTTTATAATAGGTTATTCCAAAGAATATACTTATACCGATCAAAGCAATCACAGTAATAGTTTTAAAAAAGTTTTTCATTATACCCCCTAAGTCCTTCAATATTAGCACCATTATTTAGATAATGGAATACCTTAGACAAAAGTTGTCCAATTTCCCGATTAAAGGAATGTAAACGACATATTGTTAAAATCTAATAGGGCGGTTGAGTAAAAAAAAGGAACCTTGTAGGCTCCTATAAATTAATCGAATAGTTTTTCGTATAAGAATTCATATATTTGTGCAGCCTTTTCTTCCCAAGTATTACAAGCATATCTTGCATTACCTTTACTGTCTGCTGCAATTTTTATTTCAAGCATATTTGTTCTTGATGACGGATCGGCGATAACGAGTTTTACTGTATATGTGCCGTCCTTATTGAGATAATAATCGAAATCAAGCTCTTGTTTTTTACGGTATTCCAATCTCTTTTTCTTAACGAAATCTACTATTTGTTCTCTTTTTGAAAGTGGAATTTTAGTATAGAAAGTGGCGATACAGCTTCTACCTGCAGGTGTGATATTATAAATGACCTTACCGTTAGGCTGAGAGCTATGGATGAAGTCTGAATCTTTGAGCTTGCTTAGAGCATCGACGCAGTTCATATACGGCATCCATTCGTTATCCGTACAGCAAATGGCCAAAAGAGTTTCTTCTACCAAAGAAACCTCCATTCTGTCGAGCAGATATAGTATCATAAGCTTTTCAATAAGATCGTTTTCCATGTTATTGCCCCTTATCTTGCGTATATATTTCCATTGTATCACAGAATGATATAGACAAACAAGACTTTTTTGATATTTTTTTCAAAATTACTATATATTGTGGTATGTGAATGCAATTACAACAATTCAAGTTATATATAGTGTAGTTAACATTAGTCAAAAACGGCATTTTTTATAAAAAGCCTCTGTTTGTTTGGTAAATTTATATAAAAGGATTGAAAAAATCTAAAAAATGTAATATAATCATAATATCTAAGTAAAAACGGAGTGAATAGATATGGATCTAAATAGAGACGAAGAGTTTTTATTATTTGATAGTGCCGTTCAATCGGTTATAGATGCCAATATATTGATGATCGGCGGTAAATTTGAGGATCTACTCAAGCTTATAGCCTATAATGCGGATCTTCGTGTTACCGTTTCGGAGTGTTATAAGACTATCAACTACGAAAAGTTGCTTAAAAAATGCATAGTACAAAAGGACGGCAGATATGCTTTTCGTTTGCCCGAAAGTAAGAAAGGCATAGTTGCATTTGTTACTAAGCTTATCTACGAATTTGTCAAGACCACTCAGGTGATAGAGAATGTTCTAAATCAGCTTTATCCCGACTTAGATAGTAGATCTGCCTATTCCGAATTTTGTAAGGTGGTATTTAATCCGTATAGATTGGCATTTAGAGAGGTATTTTTATATAACGAGGGCGTCGATCAAGACGATACCGACGACGAACTGGCAACATCTATTTCTACAGCGGCGGCGAATGAGATCTATTCGATAGTTAAGGATATTCGTAAGGAGCTTGACGGTGATAATAAGATAGAATCTAAGCTAAGGAGCGAAATGAATGAGTTATTGGATAATTTCCTTTTTAATGTAGAGGATGATAATCCAAAAATGGTAAGACCGAGCTGGTTAGGCGTAAAGCTTGCGTTGGTTGACAATAAAAAATTCACTCAGCGTATCGAGAAGATAGAAGAGGTTCTCAAAAGGTTTAGTTTGATTTAATATGTTTTTATAATTGGTTTAATAGCCAATGAGTATAAAGCGGATGTATATTCTTCCGCTTTTTCTTTTTGTAGATAAACGATAAGATCGTTGCCGTGATATCGACGAAGTTTGACATGAACGCCCTCGTTCACGGTTAGAATATCTTTTGCTTGTGTCACCTGCTTGATAGTACTCTTACAATAAATATAGTGAGTGCAACCGAGAATTACCGTTTGAGCGTGTTGAGTAATGTCGGACTGTAAGTAATCATCAATTTCGTTTGAATTATTATCTATCATAGTGGCAAGTTTGGGGAGAGCTAAACTTCTTCCACCTAAAGAATAAAACCATTTTGGTAGAGCATTTACCGAGTTTACTGTGCCTAAAAATAGACAATCTGAATAGTTATCCACCAATTCAAAGGGAATTTTTAGTGGTATTATCCTTGTACCGTCAAAATTACATACCGCACTTAGCGTATTGCAGGCACACACCGAAATATCACATCCCAATGAAGTGAGAGTTGATACACAATGTTCCGCAATTTTATTGAGTTCTTCAATAGACTTATTTCCAAACGGAGCATTCGCATGATTGGCATAATATACCACTTCACCTTTAAAACCCATTTTGACGCACTCTGCCAAAGTTGTCAATCCACCCTTACCGCTGTCGAAAAAACCAATCATAAAGCCCCCAAAATAAAAATTCTTTTATCAAATGTTATTCACGGTAGCGAATAAATATGTACAATAAAGGATAAAAATAACCTTAGAATACTAAAAGAAATGCTCAAATATAGTGTCAAAAAGTATATAAAAACCATCAAAATATCTTAAAAAATAAAAAATTTGCAAAAAAGTGCAGTTCTAAGCAAAAAATTAGTTGATAAAAATCAATTTATATTGTAATATTATAATAGCCATAAAAAGGTTAATAATATCCAAGGGGTAGTATAATGAAGGTTTTTGAAACTAATTCAATTCGTAATGTGGCTTTGATAGGTCACTCCGGTGAAGGTAAGACTTCTCTTGCCGAAGCCATGATGTTTAACGGTAAGACAATAGATAGACTTGGTCGAGTTGACGATGGTAACTCGACAATGGACTTCGATAGCGAAGAAATAAGTCGTAAGATATCTATAGGCTTAGGTCTTGGTTATACCGTTTGGAAAGATCATAAGATTAATATTTTGGATACTCCCGGTTCCTTCGACTTTGAAGGTGAGGTAGTTTCCGCATTGCATGTAGCAGACGGTGCTGTAATCGTTACCCAAGCAAGTGGTGCGATGTCCGTTGGTTGTGAGAAGGCTCTTGAAATGGTTAGCGAGCGTAAACTTCCAAGTATCCTTTTCGTAAATGCAGTAACTAAAGAAAATGCTAATTACATGGCAACCATTGAGGATATTCATAGTAATTTCCCCACAGTTTGTGCATGTGAGATACCTATTGTTGAGAACTTGAAGATGACAGGTTATATCAGCGTATTGAATGCTAAGGCATACGATATGAACGGTAACGAAATCGATATTCCTGCATCGCATCAAGATGCTTATGACGAGGCTCGTCAACAGCTTGTAGAGTTAGCCGCTGAACAAAGCGACGAATTAATGGAAAAATACTTTGAAGATATGGATCTCTGTGAAGAGGATGTCTTGATGGGTATTAGGATTGCAGTTGAAAATGCTGCAGTTATTCTTGCATTCGCCGGTTCCGCTACTCAAAATGTAGCTATTAATAACCTATTAGATAATATCGTAAATATTATCCCCGCACCTAAGGCTAAGACAGAGAACTTCTCTGCTCAAGTTTTCAAGACCATCGTTGACCCGTTTGTAGGTAAACTTTTGATGTTCAAGGTTATGGGCGGTAAGCTTAACTCCGGTGATAATGTATTGAATTCCGCAAGTGAAAAGACAGAGCGTTGTGCTTCCATTTACTGCATCCGTGGTAAGAAGCAAGATATGGTAGACGGCTTTAATGCAGGTGATATCGGTGCTGTTGCTAAGTTAACATCCACTAAGACAGGCGACACCCTTTGCGATCCTTCAAATAAGGTAGTATTGGATGCAATACCGTTCCCCGAGCCTGTTATCTCATTAGCAGTTAATGCAGCTAAGAAGGATGACGAAGAAAAGGTTATTTCCGCTATCTATAAGATTCTTGACGAAGAAAGCACTGCTCGTGTTGAGAAGAACGCTGAAACTAACGAAACCTTATTACAAGGCTTAGGCGAAACTCAATTAGAGATCATCTGTAAGAAGGTTAAGAATAAGTATAATCTTGATGCACTTTTGAGAGAGCCTCGTGTTTCTTATAGAGAAACTATCCATAGATCAGCTGAAGCTACAGGTAGACATAAGAAGCAAAACGGTGGTGCCGGTCAGTTTGGTCAATGCTCCGTTCGTTTTGAGCCGGGTGCAGAAGATGGCGTATTCGAATTCGTAGATGCAGTTGTCGGTGGTGCAATTCCTCGTCAATTTATCCCTGCTGTTGAAAAAGGTTTGCGTGAAGCTGTTAAGGCAGGCGTTTTGGCAGGTTATCCTATGATTAACCTCAAGGCTACTGTATTTGATGGTAAGTATCACCCTGTAGATAGTAAGGAAATCGCATTTATCTCCGCTGCTAAGTTAGCTTACGACGAAGGTGTTAAGGCTGCAGGTCCCTACTTCTTAGAGCCTATCATGGATGTTGAAATTTCCGTTCCCGCTTCCTACTTAGGAGATGTTTTGGGCGATGTAAGTAAGCGTCGTGGTGCTATTAAGTTCACAGAGCAAAAGAATGGTAGACAAATTATTTCTGCAAGCATTCCTCAAGCTGAAATGCTCAGATATGCTACCGACCTTCGTTCTATGACTCAAGGTAGAGGTAGATTTACAATGAAGTTTGCTGAATATCAAGAGGTTCCCGCTTCTTCTAACCCCAAGATTATCGAGGATGCTAAGAAGAGAAAGGAAGAATTGGATTCCAGAAAATAGTAATTAAGCTTGGTCTTATGACCGAGTAAATAAAAAAGGCGAGAGCAGTTCTCGCCTTTTTTATTATCATTATTGGTTTTTATTCTTGATCAATATGATCTATAATTATAGTTTCGTTAGCGGTTTTTGTTCTTATCGAAATACATTTATCGTTTTCGGCATCTATTGATAAAGGTTCATTACCAAGAATTAGCCGTGAACCGTTTGAAAAGCTTAATTCGGTGGGTAGCTCTTTAAGATATACATTATCTGTTCCATTGTTATTGATTTTGTTAAAAAACGATTTTACCTTTACCGATATATCGTTTTTAGCCTTTATAAAGCAACTTCCGTTAATTGCATAACTATCAAAGTATAATACCGCTTCGTGCGGTATGCATAACGATATTATCAGCTGTTCAGCGTTTGCAGTGTATTTGACGGTGATCCTATTATATTCTTGTATAAGCTCCATATCACACAAGCACATTACACCTGAAAATCTTAGCCTGATATGTTCTTCGCTCGATTCAGTTACAGAGTATAGTGAAAGAGGAACTTTACTTAATGTGTAACCTTGCTTGACAAGTGCTTCTATGCATGGTGCCTTGTGACTATGGATGATAAGCTTATTATCTCCTATCGTTATTCCTAAGCATGAATTAATTTCAATCAGTTTCATTATTATATATTCACAGGTCTTTCGACGGTGCAGTATTTATCTATAAAATCGATTTGCGACAATATCTGATCGTCCGAAAACTGCTCTTGAAAATTACCGCATACTATTCTATCCTCGTCACCCTTTGACTTTATATAACCTAAAAATTCTCCTGTGTAGCTATCTAAGGGAGAGTATACACCGAGTAAGTATACCCGTATTCTACCATTTAAAGAGGAATCATCATTAATATATCCCACATTTATAGGATAATAGATACCGTTTTCGTCAACGCTTCCTTTTCTATGATCTATAATAATAGATACCGCTTCGCCAATGATCATATTTTTTTATAAATTACTTTTATTTTTAAGTTTTACGGATAGTAACGCAAAGGCTATATTCAGTACAAGCATTACTGCCGAAACGATAATAAACCATATTCCTACAGACATGATTCCCTTGATTGCAAGAGGAATATATACCGCTGTAAAGATAAGGAAGATTAGATCGAGACTAAAAAAGCCTATTCCAATATATTTAGCATTTTTTATCAATTTTTCCATCATTCCCAGTACCTACCTAATTCAGTTAATTGCTTTATCATTTCTTCTATATCGGTGAACGAATAATTGAGAGTGTCCTCTGTTATCGAGCTAAGAATACTGCCCTCATAAACAAAGACGCCTGTAGTTTTCAGTGAGTCGGTCGTTTGGAGTGCATAGTTGTTAGCAGTAAAGGAAGAGTAACCTGTAATAGACAAGTTTAATCCGTTAACGCCGACAACTGATCCTAAAAATACCGCATGCGAATAATCTCCTTCCTCGGCTGGTTGGTTATTATCGATAATACTAAAATCGCAAAATGAGAAACATTGCGTCAAGAATGATGTGTTATTGCCTACCAATCCACCAATAAAGCTTTGCTTTGTGCCAACGGTTGCGCCGATAGTACTTTCTGAGCGACAATCCTGTATGTGTCCATAGGAAGTATTATTATTAAGAGTGTAGCCCGAATTGTATCCCGACAATCCGCCAATGAGCAAAGAACCGCTAATGGTCGAAACTATTAATTTGCCATTATTTGCAGTCTTTTGAATATTACCTTGATTGATGCCGGTTAAGCCACCTGCATATATTTGATTTTCCGATTCTCCCGTAGCTTTGGCATAGATATATCCGTAATTACGAGAATCGCTAATTGTTCCCAATATAAATGAAGCCGTAGCTTGATTGTATTCTTGTACATTAGTAGCAACTAATCCGCCTGCAAAAATAGAGCAGTTAGGGGAATAAGCGTTAATATCGCCTTTGTTTGTGCAGTCTGATACAGTGCCTGTGTTATTGATTGCTAAGCCACCCACAAGTATCTGATACTTCTTTTCGGTGACTGAATATGCTTCGATTTTTCCTTCGTTTATGCATCTTTCCATCACTCCGTAGTTGTTTATGGCGATACCTGCACAATTAGGATTCCAACCAGAATTTTCGTCTTCAAAGGTCACTGTTTCTTTTTGAGAAATATTAACTTTATTATAAGAACTATAAATTCCGCCGTTATTATCGATAACTAATCCTGCAAGGTCGACATTTTCGGCAGTGATAGAGCCGTTCTTGACCAAACAATTCATTATCTCACCGTTGTTTTCGGATGCTAATGATGAGTAATATGCATTACCTTGAGCATTACCTATCAATGTAACATCCCCGATTATAGTGCAGTCTTTTATAGTACCTTCGTTTTTACCTACAAGGGCGGAAATATAAAGATCGTTTTCAGTATCCGCTTCGTTAATTGAAGCATTTATTATAACATTTACATTTTCTATTGAACCGTTATTTGTTTGAATAACCGATGTATGGATATCCTTAGCCTCAAATTCCCCATCTATTACAAAGGTTACATTCTTGAGTGTACCGTTAAGCGTGCTTATAAAGGGAAGAGAATTAAGGGTTATAACCTTACCGTTACCGTCCAATGAAGTTATAGCTTCGATATGCTCGTCGCCAATGTCTAAATCGTCATTCAAAATAAAGCTTTTATTTACATTAGCGTTGATTATCTCTATACTGTTAGCCTTAATAGGTTTTTCAACCGTGCCTAAACCGATTATTTCGCAAACTGAAGTGATCGATATTGCACATATCAAAGCAAAAACTAACGCAATAGCGATAAATGCATTAAACATACCGTTTTTCTTACCCTTCACCTTTATCTTAGGAAGTATTATCTCCATTCTCGTTACGGTAATTGTTTGGTCGAAATTGAGTTGGTATATTTTCCTTATGTTTTCGATAGAGGAAGGATAACGCTGGAAGGTAAGCCATTCACTCTCTAATTTTTGCGAAGAACCGATTATGGCTAGCATTTCTTCGGGTTCCACGGTGCGGTCGGAAAGATAAAATCTCATAGCTTTACCTACGACATTTTTAAAATCGTTATAGATAGCTTGAGGCTCGTCATCATTTATATAGTCTGCATCTGTTACTTCCTTTAGCCTATCCTCGTACTTGGCTAAGAGTGAATAGCTCTTATTAAGATACATAAGTGAAAGTAAAGGAAACCTACCCAGCTTTAAGCTAAGCAGTCTATCTGTTATCAAAGAATCGAATCCTTTAACATTATCTTCCTTAATATATTGATATAATTGGTTTAAAAATTGATTATCCATTATTTTTTAGTTTTAACTCGTCTTGACTCAGCCCAGCGGTCGAGAATATCGAACAAATACTCCTCATTGACATCGTTCTTTTCAACCAAGCTTCTAAGTAGCGTATTTGTTTCGGAATATGTTTTTGCAAGGTCTTGAAGTGTTTTGCCCTCATCGGCAAGCGATTTTTCTACCGAATCGGTGCTATTCTTGATAGATTCGAGCTTTTTACTATTATCGGTCATGACCTTAGCGACATCTTTGTTTATGAATTCGCTTACAGTTTGAATGTTTGAATTATAGCTTTCTAACGATCTTTGTAATTGAGTTAGGTTGTAGCTCTTTTTCTTTTCTTCGGCAATAGCATCGATTCTATCTATTGTATCTTCGGCACGCTTTTCAAGATCGTTAACCGTTTTTAAGCTCTTTTCAAGGCTTGAAAACATATTAAAGACCTTTTCGGTTTCGCTTACATACTTATTTGTAATTCCAACGAATTGATCGATCCTTGTAGCTAAATCGTTAGCCTTTTGAGCCTGACCATTCAAGTTATTCATTATCATTTGAAGCTTACCTTGAATATCACCGTCGAAAGCGTTGTTAAGTCTAATTATATTTGATTTTACCGATTCGTAATTATCTGCGAAAGAAAACAAGCTATCCTTTAGAGGAACGAGCATATCTCTATATTCTCTAAATGCTTCCGTTAATTGAAGTATTTCATCATTTCTTTCCATTTTTCTTCTCCTTAGATGAGTAAATATTTTTAAGTGTTGTGAGATCGTTTTTCAGTGCTTTTGAATCTCGTTTGAGGGTATCGAGAATGATGCCTCTTGCTACGGCGTTTCCCGATAACTCGGGGTAGAATCGTACTATATCGGTATTTAGTTTGCCTTCGCCCAAGCCCTCGCATTCGTCTATCAGCTGTATAAGTTCGTCATCACCCGATAATTTGAACATTTTCTTAGCCTCGTCGGTAATGCCAGCCTCCCAAAAAGCGATTCCGGCTTGTTTGTAGTCGCCTTTTTGAATGAATCTTTCGTTTATATCTATCTTAACAAGGCTTGTCCGTCTAATTGAATCGTCCTCAAGCTTATTTGCGGTAAACCTTGCGTTATCGAATTGACCGAAACGAATAAACTCGTTGATTCTATCCAATAGCTCGTCGGTATCGAGTTCGTTTTTGCTAACTATTTCTGCCAACTTTTCTATTGCGTTTTCTTCAGACATTGTATCGAAAAATCCGTTAAAAAAGTCGTCGAATAGGGGAATATGCTTTTGCTCTGCTATAAACAGATTATATTTTGCACGAGAAACGCCTACATACAACAAATTGAAATAATAGCGATATACCGAGTTTTCGTCGGCTTTTTTTCTATTAATATCGGTTCTATCCAATGCATTCCATTTGTCGATATTATCGGATAGAATATTATATAGAAGAACGGTATCACGCTCCAATCCCTTGATTTCGGAAACGGTCAATATTTCTTGACGCTTAAGCATATGCCTTAATTCTTCCTTTTGCTTGACGGATGCTACGACAATGGTGAAGTTGTCGAGTTTTTCTTTATGAACAAGTTCTGCAAACTTTTTTGCGGTGAAATTTATAGTTACCGTTTTTGTTCCTTGCTCGATGCTTTCACCCCTTAAAACGAAGTTATGAACACCGAATTTACTTATATTTAATTCGCTCAATCTATTGATTGCCTCGGTTATTCTTTCGGTATTACGGTAATTGTTTTTAAGTGTAGATACCGCAATAGCGTTTTCCTCATAAAGCAATCGTTTTAAGTATGCGAAACTAAAGTATGACGGGTTTATCATCTGCAATGCATCGCCTACGCAAAACATACGGCGTGACATTTTTTTTAGTAGAGCAAGATTTATCTCAGTTAGATCCTGCACCTCGTCGATAACTGTCAATGAGTAGGTTATATTTTGAGAAGTGATGAGTTCTCTCGAGATTATGTTATTATCGACTGCATTATTTTGAGCTAAGAACTTTTTATAATCCATAGCCAACGAATAGATGACCTCGCATATATACGGTGAGAAACTATCCTTTCTTAACTCTGTATATTCTGCTAATGAAAGAATGGAATAATCGTCATGTCTTGATGCACCGAATATCATACCGTATATCTCTTTATAAACGACTTCGATAGAAAGGTGTGCGACCTTCGCAAATTTACCCGCTAGACGAGTATTAAGCATTTTACCGAATTCTTTTATAAAGAAGTCCTCGTTTGCTTGTATTGTCATATCTTTATCGGGGTATAGGTCTGACAATAAAAGGAAATCCACCTTATTATCGAGATAATAGAGTATTCTTTCAAGCTCCTCCGGAATCATTTCGACATCGACATTTAGGAATAAGCCGAGATGATTTTCAACGGCTTTTCTCTTATTATCGTCTATAAAAAATATTTTACCCGAGCGGTAAGCGGTCACGAATGAGCGAACATTATCTTTGAATGCATTTATTTTTTGAATGGTATCTACAAGAAGTCCTCTTGAAAAGGTCGTATACAGTGTTTTACCGCTATATCCTTTACAGGCTGTATAAATGATTTTATCTATACATACATTTGTCTTACCGCTACCTGCAACGCCTTGAACAAGCACATTGTTATTTTCTATCTCAATAAGCTTTAATTGCTCTTTATTGAGTAGTGGGAAATTTACTTGATCTGAGTTGAATACGGAATATAGCTTTTTGAAGTCCTTATCAAGAATTAGACTTGCTTCACCCGAAGAATTTTCCGATGCGTCGAGAGCAAATTCGATTCTATCGTGAGAATTGATATAATTGATAAGAGAAATATCGTTTTTGCGTTTGACTGGTGAATTATCCTCGAATGCATAAAAGATAATATCATCGCATTCAGCATCGTTTACTGAATAGCCAAAGCGGATGTATAATGTGTACTCACCGTCTATAGTCGATAATTTTGCGGTTGGAATATTATGATCCTTACAATATTTAAAGGCTTTTCCGTCAAGAAGTATTCCTTCTGCAAAATGGGAAATAAATCTATCCGAACCCAAAAATCTCGAGTGTTCTCTTGTAAACCTTTCGGTCTTACAAACTCTCGAGTGCGATGACAATACAATTTCGTTAATATTTTTTGCGATTAAAAATCTCATATTAAATATATTATAC
>CAZUET010000027.1:0-16333 GCA_964619685.1 uncultured Christensenellaceae bacterium | reverse complement strand
TAATAGCGAGTGAATGATCTGTTGTACAGAATGCAGTTTGATAATAAAGTGTGAATATCATTAGTGCCACACTAATGATATACACACTTTATTATCAAACTGCATTCTGTACAAAAGATCATTCACTCGCTATTATTCTAAGACTTAATCATACTATCATTTATCCTATGCGAATTAGTTTTTGTTCGCCATTATACTGTTTTCTCGTCCGCCGTCATACTGTATTCCGTCCTGTCATACTGAGCGAAGTCGAAATTTGAGCAAAGCGAAAATCCGATTGCGAAATATCTCACTACAGCTTCATTAACACTTCGATCTTATCCTTTTGATACATATGTCCGTATGTTTTATAAATTTGTTCCACGCTATCACCAATAAGGTCTGCGACCACATAAGGTGTTGCACCTAAATGAATAAGTCTTGATACAAAGCTATGTCTTAGATCGTGAATTCTTATTTTCTTTACTCCCGACCTATTTATTGCCGAAATAAATGCGTTGCGAACTGCGTTTTCACTCATAGGATGCTCACCGCCAAAATAAAACGGAACTTGTGGTGTATACTTATCGATCTCTTTTTGAAGATCGGGAGGGATAAAGCTTATACCGGATTTATTATTTTTATTGGCGGTTATTACGAATTTATCACTTGTCAATGTTTTCCGAGAATAAGTTTTATTAATTGTGATATACCCATTTGCTATATCTGTAGGATAAAGTGCTACGATTTCACTTTTCCGACGACCGGTATAAAAAAGCATTGAAAAATAGGTACGATATTTTTGATCTGTGATCTCGGCTAAAAAACGGTTAAATTCCTCTTTTGTCCAAACTTCTCCAACCATTCTTTTTGATTGTAGATTTTTTGGTTTTTTGATGAAACGCATATTGTTGGCGTATCCGTAACGGTCTTCCACCCAGTTTAAGAATGAAGAAAGATTGATTCGTATATTTGATAGATATTGATAACTGTAATATGAATTTGTTTGGCTGTTTTCGGTCTGCCATAATTTCTCTTGAAACATTTGCAAGGTAGACTTGGTCAGCTCCTTGATTTTAAGATTACCCATTTTTGGAATTATCCACCTATCAAATATTTTCTTTTTACAGTAAATGCTTGATTCTTTATTTTGATTTTGAAGAGACTCCAAATAATATGGAACCAATTCTACGACTGTTGTATTTTTGTTGACGATTATTGATTTTTCCGTTTGTATAGCACAATATCGAGAAGTCCACTCTGTGTATGCATTTAATGCCGAATTTTCACTATCGAAGCCATATAATTTCTTTTTGACGATTTTACCGTCCTTGCTCTTTGCGACACAAAATCGAATATCATAAACAGCCCCTCTAAGCGTTACCCTTTTTGATATAGAATACTGATTTGAAAGTAATAAATAGTTTTTCATTTTTACACCTCATAAGTAATATTCAAGATTGTAAGCCGTTTATTGTTTTCAAGTCAAAACAAATCGCATTTAATTAATATAATAAATAAAAAACCGTTCATCGCACGATGAACGGTTTTGGGCTTAAAAATTAGTTTATAACTTAGAAACAAGATTTTTCAATGCGTCTGTATTCGCTTGCTCGATATTACCTTGGTCGCAAAGTTCAGCGATAGACGGATCGATTGGCATCTTGGCTACATTGGGAATACCGTATTCCTTTGCTAATCTGTCGATATCGCTTTTACCGAAAATATAGTGCTTTTCATCGCATGTCGGGCATACGAAGTAGGACATATTTTCTACTATACCGACGATAGGAATATTCATTCTAATAGCCATATTTACAGCTTTACCAACAATCATAGATACAAGATCTTGAGGGGTGGTAACAATGATTATACCGTCGATTGGAAGTGATTGGAATACCGTAAGCGGTACATCGCCTGTTCCCGGCGGCATATCCACAAACATATAGTCAACATCATTCCATACGACATCCGTCCAGAACTGCTTTACGGCACCGGCAATAACCGGACCTCTCCAAATAACGGGATCGCTATCGTTGGGCAATAAAAGGTTGATACTCATCACATCTATTCCGTTATTTGATTGAACAGGGAATAGGTGATGCTCATCACTTTGAGCTTTTTCGGTAATACCAAATGTTTTTGGAATGGATGGACCTGTAATATCAGCATCTAAAATAGCAGTTTTCTTGCCCTGTCTTGAGGTTTCGACGGCAAGCATAGAGGTAACGAGAGATTTACCTACTCCGCCTTTACCGCTAACAACGGCGTAAACCTTTTTGACCGATGAAAGCTCATTTAGCTTTTCATGAAGGTCTTGGCTTTCGCACTTACTTTTACAATTTGAACAATTATGATCGCAATCGGACATAACAACTCCTTATATATTGATTTTTATATTATTATACAATGGTTTTATATAAAGTCAAAGTTTTTGACTCAAACTCTTTTCGTTATAGACATTTACTATTTCAATAGCAATGATATCTATGGCACATTTTACCGCTTCAAGAACAAGAGCGTTGCTAATTTTCTTTTTGACATAAACTCTTAGGTGGTAAAACGGATTAAGCGATATGGCATTTTTGATTTTATTAAATTCCTTAACACCTTGAATTGATGTTTTGTATACCGACTTGACATTAGAATTACCTAATGGCTTAAGTATTTGTCGAAGGATATTGGCGGTATCGAGAACAAAGGAACATTTGATTCTCTTTAATCGTTCAATACCTATACCGTCAAGAAGCTTAATTAATGCCGTCGATACCTTTTGAAAAATACCGATAACATCCTTTTCGTTAAGTTCAAGGAACGATAGTGCAGTTCTTCCTTGATATAATGAACCTATGCTGTGGAGCATTAAATAAAACGGATACCAAACCTTTTCCTCGGGTGACTCTTTTATCTCTTCAGGTTCCTCGTCGGGTGGAATATGCACTTCGTTGTATAGTTTTTCCTTTTCCTTACGTTCCTTGATCATTCGAACAAGCTTGACGATAAGTATAGGATCGTGCTTTTTGAGCTTTTTACGAAGATTTTTTTCTGTCGAGGTCTGGCACTCCTCTATGTACTGATTTATTTGATCTTTATATTCGGGCGGAAGCTTATTTTCGGTTATTTGTGCGGTCAACTTTTTAATACGCCTACGAATTATTTTGACCACAGTGAATATTCCGAGCGTCAAACCGAATATGATACCCGAAAGAACGGCAAAAATGTACTTAGTCATTGTTATTGCCTCCTTCGGTAGTGGTGTCATCGGCAAGGTTAAATTGATAACCTCTACCGTATAATCTGCGAGTCTCGGAAAGCACGCCGACTATCAAGATCTCCGAGATCTCTGTTATTACCTTATTGATAGGCTTATTAAATGCGTTTCTTTTGATGACATCAAAAGCATTCTTTTTATTTTCGCAGTTCTCCTCTGTCTTAATACGCTTTTTTTCTTCTTTAAGAGCTTTTTTTTCTTGTTTTAAACGCTCCTTTTCTACATGGTTCTTATCCTTATATTTAGATAATAATCCTAAGCCTTTCTTTTCTTTCTTGCTTTCTTTTTCGGCTTTTCTTTCTGTCTTTAAACGAAGCTTTTCATCGTTTACCTTTTTTTTGTCTATTGCTTTTTCAAGCTTTTTCTCGTCCTTATCGGCTTTTTGATTGAGATAAATGACGATATCCTTGACGGTTATCTCTCTTAGATTTGCGGGAAGTCCAATAAAAATAAGGAAACTATCGACAAGCACTCGATACTTATCGGTAACCGTCAATACTGTATTTTCGGCAACCTTCAATATTTGTTGAATAAAAATAAGGAGATCCTCAATAGCAAAATCGGCATCTATCAGCAATTCGTATGCGTCCATACCCTTTTTCGCCGGTAATTCAAGAGCTATCAATTTTTTACCGCCTGTATATTCTTCCGCAATTTTACGAATATATTTTGCCAATATATCGCCCACTCCCAAAATGTAAGTGTCGATACCTGTTTTTGTGTCAAGCTCGTGTAAAGCCTCTTTCGCTTCTAAAATAACGGGGTCTTCGGACTCCGAGATTAATCGGTATGTCTTATTTAGCTTCGGTGGCTTTGCCTTGAGCTTTGTATAGATATGATATATGAGAAGGACTAAGCATAGACCTAAGATGACCCCGACTATAAAAAAACCGAAGACAATTAGGTTATCTAATAAAGTATCCTTAACATATTCACTGCAAATTATCATTATTTCTTATCTTTCTTATCCTTTTTCGATAGTTCTACCGGTGCATCTTCAACGACATCGGCAGCCGCATCTTTAGAGACATCATCCTTCTTTTTCTTATGCATAGACCATCCTAAGCCTTTTTTTGGAGCCTTCTCTGTTGGCTTGCCCTTTAGTTCTTTTTTATGTAAACCGTTCTTTTTCATAGTCTTGCCTGTACCGAGTAGTAGATCTAAGTCTTCGGATGCAAGTCTTTTTCTCTTATCGTCATCGCTTTCGTTATCTTCTACGACAGTTTCTTCTTCAACGGCTTTTTTGCTTGCTTTCATTTGTTCTTTTGAGGATTCCTCTATATTACGCTTAGCGTTTTGTACCTGTGCTTGCATAATGTCCTTCGTTTCATTATAATCTTGAAGTGCAAGCTCAAGATCGGGATCTGCATATTTCGACTTATCGTAATCAAGTTCTTCTTTAACGACCATATTGAACTCTCTATATACATAGGATTTTGCCTTGTAGCCTATGATAAGCGTCAATATAGCACCGGTAGCACCCTGAACAGCCGAGTCAATAAGAGTGCCGAGTGCAGGAACAATACTTGCAGTAGCCTTGACGAACTTGGTCAAAATATTAGAAACGCTTATATTTTGCATACCATAAGCAACTAATGAGCTGATTATTATCTTCGTATAGATTTTTACAAGCTTATACATGCTCGGTCTGGTACCGTAAGCGAAAAGAATGGATTTTATCATTTTGATATTGATAAACAATACACTCAAAGCGTCAATTTTATCATTCTGGGAAATTGCAGTACAGCAGAAAGACTTAGTTGCACTTTTTAAAATGATAGAGCGGACTTTACGGTTGATATCGGTATCGTAGATTTCTTTAAGGCTTGCGTTTATCTCTGTTCTTTTACCTTTAGCAAGAGATAGTGCAAGCGCCTTTAAGTTTTCTTCCGAAACATAGCCATTATTGGTATTCGCATGATACTCTATGAGGTTTTCCGAAACCTTTTTTACCACTCTTGCATTTGCACGACGAATGATAGTAGTGTTCCTATTTTTCTTATTTACCGAATAGTAAGGTAAAAGGAAAAGCCTTATCGTAGGTATACCGATCAAGCAGAATAACAATATCAACTCTAAAATACCGATAGCATAACCGAAATATGGATGTACATTGTATGCACTATTATAAATGCTGAGCATACAACCAACCACAAGAATGGTTACGATACCGAAAACAACTACGAAGATAGCTCTCCATAGTCTTCTGTTTTCGCCTTTTATAGACTCCTCTACCTGATAATCGAATCCGGTATCATCGTCATCTATTAATTTTTTAATTTCTTCCTGAGAAGCTGTTGCATTTTTTTTCATAATCGTCCTCTTATACGCAAATAGATGCGAATATTAGTTTTTCTATTACTATTTTACCAAAAAAAATTACTAATGTAAAGCCTAAATAAATTTATTGCTAAAATTTGGCAGTAACATATTTATAATATAAGCCATATTATGTACTAAGGAAACATAGATCCAAGTCTTAGGATAAAATCATGGAGGTACATATATGAACTTTTTCGGAGACAATAACTACATATGGTTAATAATCATATTACTTTGTTGCTGTGGCAATAACGGTTGCTTATGCGATATTCTACCACTCTTACTACTCTTAGAATGCTGCGGTGGCGAGGGTGGTCGATGCGGTGGAAATAAATTCGGTGGCTGCGGCTGCAAATAAGTGATTTAATCATATATTTGCAATAATAATCTTTTTTAACGGACGGTATCGATTATTCGATGCCGTTTTGCTTTTAGTGAGCATTGTAAAAAATCGTACAAAAGAGCAAGCATGGGTTGCTACCGGAAAGAAAAAACATTGAATAATTCATAAAAAACCCTTGACAGACGGTTAAAAAGGTGTTAATATATGAACAGTTGCTCATATGAACAACTATTCATATATAAACCGACAAAATCCAATGTTTAGTCGAAAAGGAGAAAAAATGAAGAATACCGAGCATAAATGTAAGCATAATCATAGCGAATTACTCGAGCGTGTTACCCATGACCTGCCCGACGAAAAAAGCTTAGGCAATCTTGCCGATTTATTTAAGCTTTTTGGAGATTCCACAAGAATAAAGATATTGTATTCTCTATTTGAGTCTGAAATGTGTGTCTGTGCCATATCGGAAATGCTTAATATGTCCCAATCTGCTATTTCGCATCAGCTTAAGGTATTAAGAGATGGTAATTTGATAGCAAACCGCCGTGAAGGTAAGACTATATATTATTTTCTTGCCGACGAACATGTAAGGACTATCATTGGTCAAGGCTATGAGCATATTACCGAAAACGATTAATTTTTGAAATAAAAATGCGGAGGTCCGCAAAGGAGATATTTATGAAAAAGGCTTTTGAGCTTGAAGATTTAGACTGTGCCGTATGTGCGGCAAAAATGGAAGAGGCTATTAAGAAGATTGACGGCGTTATAGACGCAAGCGTGAATTATGTAATGCAGAAAATGGTCATTGATGCTGAGGATGATAAATTTGACGCCATAATGAAAAAAGTGGTTAAAGCATGTAAACGGGTTGAGCCGGATTGCCGTATCAAGGTGAAGTAAATGACACGGAAGCAAAAAAAGATACTGATACGCAGTATAATATCAGGTGTATTGTTATTAGCTTTGTTCTTACTGTTTACGCTCTTAGAGTCCAATGTCAAATGGTGGATAAAGCTACTATGTTACATGGTCCCCTATCTAATAATAGGATATGATGTAGTATTATCGGCTGTACGAAATATTTTTAGAGGGCAGATTTTTGATGAAAAATTTTTAATGACGATAGCAACCGTAGGTGCATTTTGTATAGGCGAATATCCCGAAACGGTGGCAGTAATGCTTTTTTATCAGATAGGTGAACTATTCCAGAGTATTGCCGTCGGCAAGAGTAGAAGATCAATAACCTCTTTGATGAAACTGCGTCCCGATGAGGCAACCGTTTTAAGAGATGGTGAAGAAGTTCGTTTAGCTGTCGAAGAGGTTAGTGTAGGAGAAACTATAGTAGTTCGACCCGGAGAGCGTATTCCGTTAGACGGTGTAGTTATTGACGGTGCTACATCCTTAGACACCTCGGCACTTACGGGAGAGAGCTGTCCTCGTGATGTAGAGATAGGTGCATCGGTAGTCGGTGGCTCGGTAAATCTTCAATCGGTAGTCAAGATCTGTGTTTCTTCAGTTTATCACGAAAGCACGGTTGCTAAGATATTGACTCTTGTTGAAAACGCTTCGGATAAGAAGTCGAAAAGTGAGAATTTTATATCAAAATTTGCTCGCTATTATACACCCATAGTTGTGTTAGTTGCCGTTTTATTGGCAATTGTTCCACCTATGATAATAGATATATCGTCATCTACTGTTTGGATGGATTGGGTTAAGCGTGGGCTTGTATTTTTGGTAGTATCCTGTCCCTGCGCTTTGGTAATTTCAGTTCCGCTTTCTTTCTTTGGTGGTATTGGTGGAGCAAGTAAAAAAGGTATATTGATAAAGGGCTCTGGATATATGGAATTGTTATCCAAGGCCGATACATTTGTATTCGATAAAACAGGCACACTGACTAAGGGTGGGTTTGAAGTTAGCGAACTTGTCCCATCTAACGGAATGGATTCCGAGGAATTGCTGAGAATAACCGCCCATATCGAAGCTTTTTCCAATCATCCGATAGCAAGATCGATTGTATCTGCATATGGTAAGGATATAAATAAGGAGTTATTGAGTGAGATTAACGAGATAAGCGGACACGGTGTAGAAGCTATTTTTGACGGAGTAAAATACTATGTAGGTAATAAGCGTCTTATGTATAAAGTCCACCCCGAAATTTCGCTTGAAGGTATAGCCGGTACTGCTGTTTTTGTAGCGACAGACGATAGATATTTAGGCAGAATAATTGTAGAGGATATGATCAAGAGCAATGCGAAGAATGCTATAGCCGAGTTAAAGGCGAACGGAGTATCTAAAACAGTAATGCTCACGGGAGATTCATTCCTTGTTGCCGAAAAGGTTGGTAACGCTATAAAAATCGATGAAATACATGCTGAGCTCTTACCCGATCAAAAGGTCGAGCAAGTCGAAAAACTCCTTGATACAAACACAGATGGAAAGGTCGTATTTGTGGGCGACGGAATCAATGATGCACCTGTTTTAATGAGAGCGGATATAGGTATAGCAATGGGTGCATTGGGAAGCGATTCGGCAATAGAAGCATCAGATGTTGTATTAATGGATGACGATCTTGAAAAGCTTGCATTGGCAAAGATTATATCTCGTAAGACAATGCGGCTGGTCTATGAAAATATAACCTTTGCATTGGCAGTCAAACTGATAGTTTTGGCGTTAAGTGCGTTCGGTTTTGCGAGTATGTGGTTAGCGGTAATAGCAGATGTTGGCGTAATGGTCCTTGCCATTCTCAATGCGATGCGTGCATTAAAAGTCGGAAGATCATCGAAGCATAAATAATAAAACCATTTATTCATAAAAGGATATAAAAAATCGACAGAACCAAAACTCTGTCGATTTTTTGTAAACAGTCAAATGATATATAAATTAAAGCGATGCCATTATTCCAAATACAATGGCAAGTATGCCCGATAATAGTGATAAGCCTACACCTATACAAACGCTAATAAGTGCCATTTTACCGCATTCCTTTGCTTTTGTCTTATGTTCATCCATCCAAACTAAATAGAGGATAAGTCCAACTATGGGGATCAGAAAGGAAATGACTTTAAGACCGACATTAGCATGCTCTTCTTTTTCTCCTACCTTTTTCGATGGCTCTGTACTCTTGTACTCGGTATGCTCTGTACTGTTACCGCAAACACCGCAAAATCTATCATTATCCGCTAAGGGATTACCGCATTGAGAACAATATTTCATCTTTTATCTCCTTTAAAACATGTCTATCTATAATATATCCTAATTTTTCCCCATTGTCAACACGGAATTGTTTTTTTTGAAAAATTGAATATTGCTTTATAGATAGAACCTATCAATGGGAAATACTAAGGTCGTAAAAAAAACGTATAATTATGCGGTTTTCAACAAAATATCAATTAATATTATAAAAATGAGTAGAGTTTTCATTAATTTTTAAGTTTTTTAGGTTACAATTATCATAAAGTTGTGTTATTATTATATAATGAATAGTTGTCCGTTAGCGGTTTATACTAAAAATCGGACGCTTTTCGTTATATATTTATATGGGGCAATACCCATAATAAATTAAGGAGGCTTTTCTTGAAAAAGAGTTCGGTAAAAATTATTATCTATGTATTGGCATTTGCTATTGCAGTAGTTGTCATTGCCGCATTGTTAGGTGCATTTAATACTAATGAGAAGCTTATTAGTACTACAGAGTTTTATGATAGGCTTTTGAACGGTGAAATATCTGATATTTATATCTCGGGTAACTATTCCGCTAAGATTAGGATTGTAAATAGTAAGATATCTGCTAATCAATTTCCTCGTAAGTATGATTATGAATTGAATATTGCCAATAGATCGGCATTCGAGGAAGCTATTAGAGAATATAACTTCAATTCCGGCGTGACTAATAAGGTTACAGTTTGGTTAGACGATCCAAGTGACGGAAGCTTATTGTCTTCATTGTTACCCTTATTGATATCCACTGTATTAATCATTGTATTCTTCGTCGTTATCAGCCGTAGCAGTGCTAACGCTAATAATAAGGCTATGAATTTTGGCAACACCAGAGCAAACCTTGTTCGTAATTCCAAGATTCGTTTCAGTGATGTTGCTGGTGCGGAGGAAGAAAAGGAAGAACTTAAAGAGGTTGTAGAATTCTTATCCAATCCTCAAAAGTTCCAACAAGTTGGTGCAAAAACACCTAAGGGCGTTCTTTTAGTCGGTGCTCCGGGTACAGGTAAGACTTTGTTCGCTAAGGCGGTAGCAGGTGAAGCAGGTGTTCCGTTCTTCTCGATAAGCGGTAGCGACTTCGTAGAGATGTTTGTCGGTGTAGGCGCATCCAGAGTTAGAGATCTATTTACTCAGGCTAAAAAGGTTATGCCGTGTATTGTATTTATCGACGAGATCGATGCTGTTGGTAGACAGCGTGGTGCAGGATTAGGTGGCGGTAATGATGAAAGAGAACAAACTCTTAACCAGTTGCTCGTACAAATGGACGGATTCGATACCAACGACGGTATCATTGTAATGGCTGCAACAAATAGAGTCGATGTTTTAGACCCTGCATTACTTCGTCCGGGTAGATTTGACCGTCAAATATATGTAAATACACCTGATGTCAAGGGCAGAGAGGAAATTCTCAAGGTTCACGCTCGTAATAAGCCCTTGTCCGGCGATATCGATTTTAAGACGATTGCAAGAATGACCATAGGATTTACAGGTGCAGACCTTGCAAACCTTCTCAATGAATCGGCAATTTTGGCAGCGAGAGCAAATCGTAAGGTCATCACCCTTGACGATATTATGGAAGGCATCAATAAGGTTATCATGGGACCGCAAAAGAAGAGTAGAGTTGTTACTCCGGCAGATAAGAGAATTACAGCTTATCACGAATCGGGACACGCTATAATCGCTAAAGTCCTCGAAAATTGTGACGATGTTCAAGAGGTGTCTATCATACCTCGTGGCGGTGCAGCAGGTTATACCCTTACCCGTCCAAGCGATGACGATGCACATATGACCAAGAATAAGCTTCTTGATACAATTACAATGATGCTGGGCGGTAGAGCTGCAGAAGAAATCGTTATAAAGGATGTTTCCACAGGTGCAAGTAACGATATTCAAAGAGCAAGTGGATTGGCTCGTAAAATGGTTACCGATTGGGGTATGAGTTCATTGGGCAATATCTATCTCGGTAGCAGTGAAGAGGTATTTGTTGGTAGAAGCTTCTCATCTCATTCCGAAATATCCAACGATATGGCTAATAAGATAGATCAAGAGATTAAGAGAATAATCGACGATTGCTATCAAAGAGCAATTCAAACACTAAATGATAATCGTGATGTAATGGAAAAAATGGTTGATATGCTTTTCGACAAAGAAACCATTGTAAAAGACGAAGTCGATAGACTTTTCGCCAACAGAAACTCTGCATTTTAGTTGACCGATTATTCAGACAGTAATTCACTTTTTATTCGAATTACAGTCGATTAAAAACAACTATAAATAATTAAGTGCAATAAAAAAGAACAGCGTGCGAGCTGTTCTTTTTTATTACTTTATAAACCGACTATGTCCGCTGTCATACTGAGCATTCTACCACACATAGCCATTTATAATGGTGTTTGCAAAGTGCCATGTTTTTGTCCGAGGTCATACTGAGCGAAGTCGAAATTTGAGCGAAGCGAAAATCAAATTGTGCAACAATTTGGTATCTTGCGGATGGGATTAGCATTCAACAACACCACTCGAAATACAAAATTCTTTCCGTTCTGTATACTGAGCGGACGGCAATTCCCGAAGTCGAATCCGTAAGGGCGATGCGTTAGCATTGGAATCTAAATCCACATAAAAAGCGGAATTAAACCGCTCTTTAGAGTGTTTTATTCTAATGGACGGACTCGTAAACGGGCACCTATGTCTAAACAAATTTTACGAGCCTGTGCTTGTTCTTCGGGCGTCGTTACAATATCGACCACTGTCATTACTACATCAAGTCCGCATTCAACTGCCGAGCGTGCAAATGATATTAATGCTTCAAACGAGCTTATTCCGAATTTTGATTTTGTTACGGACAAATACTTTTCTTCGTTTGTAGCATTTAGGCTGATTGATAATGTATCGACCTTACCGATAAATAAAGGTGCAGTGGAACAATTATAAATTAGATCGCTTAATCCGTTTGTATTCACCCTTATAGGAGTATTGCTAACCGATTTAATGTGCTCTGCTATTTTTAATAGGTCATACAAACGCTCGGTGGGTTCGCCGTACCCGCAAAATACGATTTCTTCAAATTTATTTAGGTCTATTTTATCAAGCTCGGTTATAACTTCGCTAACCTTCGGTTCACGAACCAACCAGAGTGGCTCCGAGCCATAGACTCCGTCATCTGCTTGACGCAAGCAAAAGGTACATGCACAAGGACATCTATTGGTTAGATTTATATATAAGCCGTTTTTAACCGTATACAGAATGGTAAATGCTTTTTTCATATTATCCCTTATATTTATTTATTATAGCTTCAGCAACTCTCAAACCGTCTACACCTGCGCTCATTATTCCGCCTGCATATCCGCAACCTTCACCGCAAGGATATATGCAACTATTACCGACAGCACAATAATCATCACCTCTTAGCACTCTAAGTGGTGCTGAGCTTCTTGTTTCAAAGCCTGTCAAAATTGCACCGCTATAATCAAAGCCGTTGATTTTTCTTCCAAATGCGGAGAACGCCTCGACAAACGCCGATTTAGCCGATGTAGGTATAGCATTATCGAGTCTTGCAAATGTTACTCCCGGACGGTATGTTGGCTTAACTCTATCGAATTTTGTTGAATTATTACCGCTGACAAAATCACCTAAGAGCTGGCACGGTGCATAGTAATTATTTCCGCCTAATGAGTAAGCAAGACGCTCGTAGTAGAGCTGTTTTTCAAGTCCGTCGAAAAGCTCTTTACCTGCATCGACCGTTGTCAAAACGGCTGAATTTGCATTTAACCCGTCACGCTTATAATAACTCATTCCGTTTGTAACGATACCACCGTCCTCGCTCGACGATGCGGTAACATATCCACCGGGGCACATACAAAATGTGTACACACCGCCAAACGGGGTATGATGTACGAGCTTATATTCTGCAGGTGGTAGTAACGGATTATCATAGCTATCACCGTACATTGCTCTATTAATATCACTTTGAAGATGCTCTATTCTAAAGCCCAATGAAAACGCCTTTGGTTCCATTACAAAGCCACGAGAATTAAGCATTTTATATGTATCTCTTGCACTATGTCCGATAGCCAAAACCACGCTATCTGTAATATACTCCTTATCGGCAATTACACGAACGGTATCGCCATCCTTGACTATATCCTTTACCTTAGTATTAAAGTGAATTTCACCGCCCAATTTTTCTATTTCCTTGCGAATAGATACGACCATTGGCAATAATCTATCGGTCCCAATATGGGGTTTTGCGTCTATAAGGATATTTTTATCCGCTCCGTGCTTGACGAACAGTTTGAGAATAAACTCACTTTTTTCCTTTTCTCCAATACCCGTAGTCAGCTTACCGTCGGAAAACGCACCTGCACCACCCTCACCGAATTGTGCATTGCTTTCGGGATTAAGCTTTCCGCCCGATCTAAAACTTTCTACGCTGACGCTTCTATCGTCTGCACACTCTCCACGCTCAAAAACTATTGGTTTCAAGCCGGCTTTAGCCAAGGCATATGCGGAAATGATTCCACCCGGTCCAAAGCCCACAACAATAGGACGGTAGCGTGATGAAACCGTAGGTATTATGTATTCATTTTCGGGCTCTATGTCAAAAGAAATACCGACAGAATATACATAACAAATATTATCCTTTTTACGAGCATCAAGCGACCTACGCAATATCTTGAATGTTTTTATCCGTTTAGGTGATACATTCAGCTTTTTTGCACACTTAGCTTTGATTTCGTCCTCTGTTGCACAAAGGGGCATTTTTATATCGTGGAGTATTTTCATATTTTCATTATACCACACCGTTTTAAGTTATGCAATTTCTATTTCGTCAAAATAAATACCGTTATAACAAAAATTATCAAAATTGAATGTCATTTTCTTTTTATACTGTTTATATGGATAAAAAACTTGGAAAGGTACTATACACTGTTCAAAGAAATACAAGCTTGACCAAGCTCGACATCAAAAACAAAACAGGTTTCAGCATGACGACTGTTTTAAGGTGCGTAAATACGCTTGAGAAACTTGGTCTTATCACATGCGGTACTCGTGACGGCAAAGGGGGCAAGGCCCCGTCGGAGATTAATGTAAGCTATTGTGCATATGTGATAGGAATAGCGTGCATAAACGGAAAGACAACGGCTACAAGGACCGATCTTTTTGGTAATGTTGAAGAAATATACGAATCGGAATGCAGTGATATCAAAAGAGCAATATCGTCAATAGTCAAGGAATACCCACCGAGCGCAATAGGAATTATAAATGATAAGCAAGATATTGAAGTAATATATCCAAATATTCCTATAAAGTACGGCTCTATTTTAGACGGATTGGTTTCTTTTTATCGTTTTTATTCACCGAATATAGGACATAGAGCGGTAGTATTATATTTTGACAGCAGTATTACGCTATTAATAGGAGAAACCGGGCGTAGCATTTGTCTTGATGACCTATATTCACCACTAATACACCGAACGCACGGCAGAATGCGTTACGGCGAGGTTTTATCTGAAAGGGCTATTATAAACAGGCTAAACGAATTAGACTGTAAAAGCATAAAAGAAATGACGGCAAGCAATGAACCAAAATTAGTTGCTTACCGTCAACGAATTATCAAGACCATTAATGAATTGATATCTGAAATATTATGCTTTATCTCGCCAAATAACTTAATCATAGGCGGATTTTTGCCCGAACCGCTATTCCCAAGAGCAATAGATGGCAGTAATTGCACCATTACATATGCAGGGATTGTTTCGGGTGCAGGCGGAAATTTAGCATCCGCACTTGCACTTAGCTGTTTATACTGTTATGACTTTGATTATTCCTCTGTTGCTTGACCGTCTTCGCTAATCGATTCTATGCTTACGGCTTTAACATCAGGCTTTTTACCAAAAAGTTGTTTAAAATGTAAGCCCTTGCATACAAATATCTCTCTTGCAATCATTGCACCGCCAAAGGCTATGCTACCGCCGACCAATACATCTGACATATAGTGAGCACCGGCTACTATTCTGGAAATTGCAACTATACCTGTGTAGGTGATGCACGAAGCCCAAAGACCAAATCTTGCACGCTTCGTTGCGAATTTTTCATTCAAATAAGGTAAAGCAAGTAATGTATATACCATGCCGGCTGAAAATGTGTGTCCTGATGGGAATGATTTACATGCGTCGCTTACAAAATCGTACTTTGTTTCAACTGCACCGACGGCTACAAGGTCGAGCATATTTCGCTTACCGTTGATAACATACCAAGGGGTGTATAGATCAAAATTATTGAGATAATTCATTGTTCTATAACGAACTCTACCAATTGGCGATTTTATAAAATGCACGATCAAATAGAATGCTACCGTACATACAATGGCAATTGCCCACCAAATATATCTATCGTTATCCGCTTTTGAAACCTTTTTCCATGCCTTAATTAGCACGATTGCCGAAAGGACTGCCATAACTAAACAGATTAATTGGATATATAATGATGTAGCCAATTCTGCTGCGTCGTCGATAAGGACATCGTTTGCGCCGTTTTCGGTAAGTCTTGCACCGATAAATTCGCCGACATACTCGAAAATGTCCTTGAATGTCATGAAAAATCCAACCAATATCATCAATGCACCGACGAATCCGCCGATAAATCTTAGAGCTTTGCCCTTATTTAGTCTGATACCGTACCAAAATGCGATAACACCGGCAATAGCAATCATTATATATAATGCACATGATCCGACAGCCTCGAAAAAGAGTGCAAACGCCGATGACGAAATATATTCACCATCAAGAAGGGAGCCGTTAGTAAGTATATCGCTTATCTGTAGATCGAAAAAGGATGCAACCACCAATAATGCCGCAATTATCACTAAACACAGCACTAATGAGATGATAGTTTTTTTCTTATTGGTGAAACTTAAATCATTGATCATAATCAACCGTCCTTATAGTTATTTGTCGTTTGTTTTGTATCAATCAACCGACATATTGATCGATATAACTACTCAAAAAAAGTTAATTTATATCGAAAAACCTTCTATAATTATAAATCATTTCCTATGATCCGTCAATACCAATATTCGTTTTTGTGTTTTTGACAAAGTTTTTGAGCATAATTCAATAGCGAAAAACAAAAAATGTTGTTTGAAAGTAAAAATACCTGAAAATCGAGATTGACATAGCCACCAAATCAATTATATAATATATCTA
>CAZUET010000026.1:0-16351 GCA_964619685.1 uncultured Christensenellaceae bacterium | reverse complement strand
GAGATATACCGATGAAAAGTATGACAGGATACGGAAAAGGAGAAGCGATTATTGGCGGTAAGACCGTTATCGTAGAGCTGAAGTCTGTTAATCATAGATTTTTGGACATTTCGGTAAAAATGCCGTCCTTTATAGCCTTTGCTGAGGATTCGATTCGTAAGCTTTTACAATCGAAACTTTCAAGAGGTCATATCGATTGTTATGTTAGTGTTTACAATTCCGGTATCGTTTCTTCTAAGGAATACTGTGCGAATTACCCTCAGATTGAGAGTTATTTATCGGTAGCTAACGGTATATCTGCAAAATATAGTATAGATAATGATATAACTGTTAGCGAAATAATGAAGCTTCCGGGAGTATTGGTAGAAAAACAAAATGATGATGATCAGGAACAAATGCTCGAAATAATTCATTCAGCACTTGATTCTGCTATCAAAGGATTGATAACTATGAGAGCTAAGGAGGGTGAAAACCTAAGAGCGGTGATTCATAAGCATCTCGAGGTTATATCTGATCATTCTCAATCCATATCTATCTATGCACCTATGGTGGTCGAGTCGTATAGAGAAAAATTGAAGAATAGAGTTCAAGAGTATCTACAAAATGTTACTGTGGACGAATCAAAACTTCTAACTGAGGTTGCAACATATTCGGATAAGGTAAATATCGATGAGGAAATCAACAGATTGTTCTCGCATATCTCACAGTTTATAGATATGACTTCTACCGATCAGCCTATCGGTAAAAAGCTTGATTTCTTAGTTCAAGAGATGAATAGAGAGGTAAACACTATCGGTAGTAAGGCTAATTTTACCGATATTACAAAGTGTGTGGTTGAGTTAAAGAACGAGCTCGAAAAACTTCGTGAACAAATACAGAATATAGAATAGCATATGAAGAAGGGCATTATTTTAGTTTTATCCGGTCCATCCGGCGTAGGTAAAGGTACGATTAGCGGAGCGATAAGGAGTAAGCATTCCAATATCGAACTTTCAGTAAGTGCTACGACACGCTCTCCAAGAGAGGGCGAGATAGACGGAGTTCATTACTATTTTATCGATCAGGCAAAATTCGATGCTTTAGTCGAAGCTAATGAATTTGTTGAATATGTAAGAAAATATAATTCGAGCTATGGCACGCTTAAATCAGAGCTGAGTCGAATTATGGATGGCGGACATAATGTGCTGTTAGATATAGAGCCTATCGGTGCTATGAACATTAAGAAAATGTATCCAGAGGCAGTCATGATATTTGTAATTCCTCGTAGCTTCGATGCACTTAAGGATCGCTTATGGAAGCGTGGCTCGGAAACGCCCGAAACTTTTGAAAGAAGAAATGCGGATTTTATAAAAGAACTTAATACTGCCGATCAATATGATTATATAGTATTGAATGATGCACTTGAGGATGCCGTAAATGCAGTTGAAAGAATCGTAGAGGCTGAAAGTAACGGGATTCGTTGCGACGAATATATTGCGAGTATGCATCTCGAAAAAATAGAAAAATTAAAGAAAGGAGAAGATATATGTTAATTGATCCACCTATTGATAAGATTATAAAGAAAGCAGACTGTCGTTATGAATTGGTTTGTGCTGTATCTAAGAGAGCACGTGACCTTATGCAACAGGAAGGGGATCGCTTAAGAGAGCAAAAATTGAAGCCCATTTCCGTTGCAGCAAAAGAGATCTACGAAGATAAAGTAGTTATTATCAAAGAGTAGTAATGCGGAAGAGAGTGCTATTGGGAGTTACCGGCGGAATATCCGCTTATAAATCTCCTACCATTGCATCAAGATTAAGAAAGGCAGGCGTAGACGTCACTGTTGTGATGACTGATTCGGCTACCAAATTTATTACACCGTTGACTATGGAAACGATGTCAGGGAATCGCGTGATAACGGATATGTTTTCACGTGATTTTCCTTTTGAGGTAGAGCATATTTCATTGGCAAAAAGATCTGATTTGGTTCTAATAGCTCCTGCAACTGCTAATTTTATTGGTAAGGTTGCTAACGGTATTGCGGATGATATGCTGTCTACTACAGTAATGGCATGCAAGGGAATCAAGGTATTTGCACCTGCAATGAATACAGGTATGCTTACCGATGAGCACTATTTGAAAAATGTTGAAACTCTCCGTAATAGCGGAGCATATTTTATTGAATCCGAAAGCGGTCAGCTTGCTTGCGGAGATGTTGGAAGCGGTAGATTGCCCGAACCCGAAGTAATTGTTGATTATGTTTTAAACCTTCTCAAAGTTGATCCCGATTATGAAGGAAAACGTGTTCTTGTTACGGCAGGCGCTACTGTAGAAACCATTGACGGAGTTAGATATTTATCCAACTTTTCGAGTGGTAAAATGGGAATAGCTATAGCGGATGAGGCTTATTCACGAGGTGCTGATGTTACATTGGTATGCGGTCGAGTCTCGGCGCCTGTTCCCGATTACATTAAGCGCATCGATGTAACGAGTACGGAAGATATGTATAATGCGGTAATCGATGCCACAAAAAATGCAGATATTATCATAAAAGCGGCAGCACCTGCAGATTATACCCCCGTTAGGATAGCAGAAAATAAGATCAAGAGTGAGAAACTTGTGCTTGAGCTTAAAAAGACTCCCGATATTGCAAAGGCTGTCGGAAAGATAAAGGGTGACAGAATACTTGTAGTTTTTTCTGCTGAAACAGAAAATCTATTGGAAAATGCAAAAGGGAAGCTTGTTTCTAAAAATGCTGATCTTGTTGTTGCTAACGATGTAACACAAGCAGGTGCAGGCTTTGGCGTAGATACTAATATTGTAACGATCATATCTAAGGACGGTTCAGTGTTTATGTATGATCAAATGCAAAAAACCGAAGTTGCCAATATTATCTTGGATAGGATAAAAGAATTATGGTAGCCGAAGTAATTGTTGATATATCTACAAGTGAAATAGATAGAGTATTCGATTATTTGGTGCCCGATGATTTAGCTATTCACGAGGGCGACCGAGTAGAAGTGAACTTTGCAGGGCGTAATATCGAGGGTATCGTTGTAAAATTAAAGGAATCATCCGATGTCGAAAAGATAAAACCTATTAATCGTAGATTAGATGAGTTTACCGCTGTCCTTCCCGAAATGTTAGATCTGATGCATTTTATGCAGAAGAAGTATAATCTTAGACTTGCGGATATACTTAGGTTATTTATACCGGTACAGCTAAGGGGCGGTAAGGTCAAAGAATTGGTGCGTAACGCCGTTCGTTTTAATTATGATCTTGATTACGAAACCGTTATCTCGTCGATAAGAGTAAATGCAGTTGCACAACGAGGTGTATTGGCTAAGCTGTATGGAATCGATTGGGAATGGCATTCTGCTTTGGCTCAGGAATTTGGTGCTCAAGCCATAAAAACATTAGCGGATAAGGGCTTTATTCAAATATTTGAACAGACTGTTCAACGTAAACCCTATAATGAGCTTCACGGTGAAGGCAAAAAGCCAAAGCTTACAGATGAGCAGGTCAATGCCGTAAATGAAATAATGAAGGGCGGAGAAAGTCTATTATTCGGTGTTACAGGATCAGGAAAGACTGAGGTGTATCTCGATTGTATCGAAAGAGTATTGGAGCAAGGTCAAACTGCAATAATGCTTGTTCCGGAAATTTCGCTAACACCCCAAACGATGAATAGATTTAGGGGTAGATTCGGTGATAAGGTCGCATTACTTCATAGCGGATTATCGGCTGGTGAAAGGTATGATGAATGGCTAAGCTTGCTTAATGGTAAGGCAAAAATTGCAGTAGGTGCAAGATCTGCTATATATGCGCCACTTCGATCGGTAGGAATTATCATTATTGACGAAGAGCATGATTCGTCATATACAAGTGAAAGTAATCCTCGCTATGACACGGCAGTGATTGCCGAGTTCAGGGCGAAATATAATAATGCGATATTGGTTAAGGGCTCTGCGACACCATCAATGTCGAGTTATAAGCAAGCTGTAGACGGTAAATCAAAGCTTGTTCGAATGCAAAATAGAGTTAATAAGCGTGTTTTGCCTCAAATTGAGATAGTTGATATGTGTGAAGAAATCAAAAAAGGTAATCGCACTATTCTATCTAATGCATTCGTCGATGGTATCAAGCAAACTCTCGATAAGGGAGAGCAAGCAATGGTATTTATCAATAGACGAGGATATTCATCTTTTATGATGTGTAGAAAATGTGGTTTTGTCTTGAAATGCGATCAATGCGATGTTTCACTTACATATCATAGAGAAGAAAATAGGCTAAAATGTCATTATTGTGGTTCACAATTTACAGTACCTCGTGTTTGTCCCGAATGCGGAAGTGACAGTATTAGGTACGGTAGAGATGGTACCGAAAAAATAGTAGCCGATCTCCAAAAGCTGTTTCCAAGTGCGAGATTTATTAGAATGGATAATGATACCACACGAGGAAAAACAGGACATTTATCTATTTTGACCTCGTTCAAAAACGGTGAAGCCGACATATTGGTTGGTACTCAAATGATAGCCAAGGGACACGATTTTCCAAAGGTGACCTTTGTAGGAATACTTGATGCTGATTTAAGCTTATACATAGGTGACTATATGGCTGTTGAAAAAACATTCCAATTAGTTACACAGGTTGCAGGAAGAGCCGGTCGTGACAAGTTACCCGGACGAGTTATACTACAGAGCTATTCACCCAATCATTATGTATTTTATTATGCATCGAGATATGATTACGAGGGCTTTTTCAAAAAGGAGATAAATGTTCGTGAAGTAACAATGTTTCCGCCCTTCGTAAAGATTATAAGAGTGCTATTTACGGATACAAACGAGGATCATGTTTTTGAGGCAACAAAGGCTATTGTTAGTGAACTAAGACAGCTGTCTAATGAGCATAAAGGTGCATTTGTATCGCTAAAAGCAATGAAGTCGCCGGTAAAGAAGGTTGAAAATAAGTATAGATATCAGATTATTGCTAAGCTGAAAATCGATACAGCTGAGGAAATGACATCTGAAATATATAGGATAGTAAATAATAATAAATTTAAGGGAGTGTCGGTATTTGTTGAACAAAACCCGCAGAACCTTAGTTAATAGGAGAATTATATGGCTATAAGAGATATAGTTAAGGACGGAGATCCACTTTTAAGAAAAAAGTGTAGAGAGGTTACCGAATTTGATGCAAAGCTCGGTAGAATTTTAGATGATATGCTCGAAACGATGAAAAAGGCGGACGGAGTAGGCTTAGCTGCACCTCAAATAGGCTTTATGAAAAGGTTTGCCATTTGTGAGCTTAACGGTGGTGAGATATTAGAAATAGTAAATCCGATTATCTTAGACAAGCGCGGTTCTCAAATAGGTGCGGAGGGATGCTTGAGCTGTCCAAAAAAATACGAAGATGTCGAAAGACCAAATTATATTAAGCTTAAGTATTTTGACAGAAATGGAGTTGAACATATAAGAGAGCTCGAAGAATTTAATGCCCGTGTTGTTTGTCATGAGACCGACCATTTAGACGGAATACTATTTTACGATAAGGCAGTTAAGAAATGAGAATTGTTTTTTGTGGAACACCCGATTTTGCAATACCTTCATTGAGAGCAGTTAATGAACACTTTGATGTGGTCGGAGTTTTTACTCAACCCGATAGAGGTAATAGAAGGGGAACGATATGTCCGCCCGTTAAGATTGAAGCGCAAAAATTAGGGCTTAAGGTTTTTCAATGTGAAAATATCAGCAAAGACGGATTTGAAGATTTAAAGTCGTTAGAGCCCGATTGTATAGTTACATGTGCATTCGGTCACTTTTTGTATAGAAAGGTGCTTGCATTACCTAAGTACGGTGTAATTAATGTACATGGCTCATTATTGCCTAAATATAGAGGAGCAAGCCCCATACAAAGTGCAGTCTTAAATGGCGAAAAGGAAAGCGGTGTAACAATAATGAGGACTGAATTCGAAATGGATTCGGGCGATATACTTCTTGTTGAGAAGA
Organism: uncultured Christensenellaceae bacterium; assembly: GCA_964619685.1. Lineage (GTDB taxonomy): Bacteria > Bacillota > Clostridia > Christensenellales > CAG-1252 > RUG14300. The sequence goes on along the minus strand of CAZUET010000026.1, from coordinate 10,364 downwards.
CACCGATAGCGATCGATGAAACATCGGGAGAGTTGTTTGATAGATTATCCGTGATTGGGGCAGAAGCACTTGTTAAGGGACTAAAAATGATTGAAAATGGTACTGCGATTTTCACTCCCCAACAGGGTGAGCCTACATTTTGCGAGAAGTTTACTAAGGAATATGGACTATTGAGCTTTGATAGATCCTCCGAGGAAATTAGACGTCTTGTGTTCGGTTTAAATCCTTGGCCGAGTGCATATACATATTTACCCGACGGAAAACTATTTAAAATTCATAAGATGGTTGTACTCGATAAGCAATATGATTGTGAAAACGGAACTGTTGTTTGTAGTGATTCCAAAAATGGAATAATTGTGAGCTGTAAGGGCGGTTCTATCAAATTAACCGAAGTTCAAGAAGAGGGTGGTAAAAGAATGGATGCTAATTCATTCATACTTGGTCACGATCTAAAAGGTGTCGTTTTCAATTCGAATAAGTAAATATGAAAAACTATTTGTTATTTGCATATCAAGCACTTTCTTCAATTTATAAGGACGGTGCATATTCATCAATAGTATTAAACGATCTATATAAATATCTCGATAATAAGGATAAAGCGATGCTAACTAAATCGGTGTATGGAGTGTTAGAGCATCACGAGGAATTCTCGTATATGCTAAAAAAGCTTTGTAAAAAAACTCCAAGGCCGTCCGTTAGAATATGTTTGAGATTGGGAATGTATTATATCAAGTACATGGATTCGATACCCGATCATGCGGCGGTAAATGAGATAGTCGAGTTAGTCAAGGGAATAAAAAAGGAACAAGCAGGTTTTGTTAATGCTACTTTGAAAGCTTACATTAAGCAAAAAAATGATCTACCAAACGGTTTAGAAAGTTATTCTGTTAGTCTAAATCTACCATTATGGTTGTTGGAAGAATATATTAAAGAATATGGTTTAGAAAAAACGCTTGAGATATTTAAGAATAAATACAAGCATACCCATATAAGGCTTAATTATTCAAAAATAACAGATGAATCATTTAATACATTATGTAATAATAGGGGTGTCAAATGTTCTGCTACACGCTATGGTTATCTTATTCGATCAACCGATGCTATCAGCGATCTGATCAAGAAAGGTGCCGTAACGATAATGGCATTAGATAGTATAGTGATATGTAATGTATTGACCGACGGCGGAGTTAACGATGATGTATTGGATATATGTGCAGCACCGGGTGGAAAAAGTGTTTATATCGCAGAGCATTATCCCGATATAAAGGTATATTCTCAGGATATTCACGAGCATAGGGTACAGTTAATTACTGACTATGCAAATAGAATGGGCGTAGAGAACATAATAACATCCATAGGAGATTCATCCGTTGTAAGTGATGGGTGGATAGAAAAATTCGGTTATGTTTTATTAGATGCACCATGCTCCGGATTGGGTGTCGTTAACGGTAATCCCGATATCATATTGAATAGGACACCTGAAGGACTTGACGAACTAAATATTCTTCAGTCTGAGTTATTGGAAACGGCATCAAAGTATGTAAGAAGAGGTGGTAGACTTGTATATTCTACCTGTTCTAATCTAAAAAGAGAAAACGAAGATATTATTAATGGCTTTTTGGCAAAGCATTCGGATTATGAATTAGAAGAGTCTAATGTGTTACCCGAAAATAAAAGCTATTATACTTTTAGAAACGATGAATACGGTAACGACGGATTTTTCGTTGCAAATCTAAGGAGAAAGTAATGAAAGTCTTAGCAGACTTAAGTTTTGAAAAATTAAAAGAATTATGTACCCAGTACGGAGAAAAAACTTTTAGAGCCACACAGTTGTATGAGGGTATCAATTCGGGTAAAGAATTGTCTGAGATGACTAACTTACCTTCATCTTTTGTACAAAAACTCTCCGAAGAATATACAGCACAAGGTGTTTCTATACTTAAAAAGCTTGTTTCAAAGGACGGAACTCAAAAATTCCTATTTTTGCTTAATGATGGTAATGTGATAGAGGGAGTTTTGATGAAGTACAAATACGGTAATACTATATGTGTATCTACGCAGGTAGGTTGTAGAATGAATTGTGCTTTTTGTGCTTCGGGCTTAGACGGATTGGTACGAAATTTGACTTCTGGCGAGATCTTGTCGGAGGTGTTGACCGTCAATAGAAGTTTAGGCGGTAATGTAAAAAATCGTGAAATTACAAATATCGTATTAATGGGTAGCGGAGAGCCTTTCGATAATTATGATAATGTCGCAGAGTTTTTGCGTCTTGTCAATGACGAGAAAGGTTTAAATATAAGCTTTAGAAATATATCGTTATCAACCTGCGGTCTATTAAGCGGAGTAGATAGGCTTATCGAAGATAAACTATTTGTAACACTAACATTTTCATTACATGCTCCAACAGATGAGATTCGTAACGAGATAATGCCCATCAATAAAGCATTTAATACGAAAAAGCTTATCGAGAGTGCAAAAAAGTATTTTGAAGCTACCGGAAGAAGAATAATATTCGAGTATTCCTTAATAGCAGGTGTAAATGATTCCGAGCCTACCGCTAAACGACTTGCGGAATTAGTAAAGGGCTTCCCATCTCATGTAAACCTTATTGCTTTGAATTATGTAAAAGAGCGTGATCTTCAAGGTACATCGGTTGAAAAGGTAAAGAAGTTTCAAGGTTATCTTGAAAAAGCAGGTGTATCTTGTACCATTCGTAGGACTATGGGCGATGATATAAGCGGAGCTTGCGGTCAACTTAGGAGAAAGTATATTGGAAAAAAAGATTAACGGGCGAGTAATAAAAGGTGTAGGCGGTAAATTTTCGGTTGAAACGGAAGAAGGTATTATCGTATGCTATGCAAGAGGCTTATTAAAAAGAGATGACGACTCGATTTTAATAGGCGATCAGGTAGAATTGAGTTATGACCGTAATTGGCTTATAACTAAGATTTTGCCTCGTAAAAATGAACTAATAAGACCACCTGTGAGTAATATAGATACTTTAGTTATAGTATTGGCGAGTGAGCCGGAGCCTGACTATTATTTACTTGATAAGCTTCTTTTGACATGCTTCAATATCGGTATTAATCCGATTATTTGCGTAAATAAAGTAGATCTAAGCAAAGATGTTTATGATTATGTTATGAAGGTCTACAGTGATTTTGTTGATATCTATGCCGTTTCTACGGTTGATAACCAAGGATTGAAGGAAATGACCGATAATCTTAAAGGAATAGTGTGTTTTTCCGGGCAATCGGCTGTGGGTAAGACCTCAATATTAAATGCTATTTGTTCACTTGACGAACAAACAGGCGAATTGTCAAAAATTCTGCGTGGTCGTAATACTACAAGACATGTTCAAATATATAAGGTCAATGATGACTTTCAGTTGATTGATACATGTGGCTTTTCTTTACTTGACGAAGGACTTCCCAAAAGAGAGGAGATTTGGTCATACTATCCCGATTTTATGAAGTTTGTTCCGTGTAAGTATCGTTCATGCTTACATATAACCGAACCGGAATGTGCCATTCGCAATGCTGTAAAGCAACGAAAATTGGACCTTAACAGGTATTATAGATATCTAACAATAATAGGAGCTCGTAAAAATGACAAGGATTAAGATTGCACCAAGTATTTTATCAGGCGACTTTGCCAATATGGCAGACACTATTCGAAAGACCGACGAGTGGGGTGCCGATTATGTGCATTTTGATGTAATGGACGGCGTCTATGTCAATAACATTACATTTGGTATGCCTATGTGTAAGGCAATTAGACCGTATACATCATTGACGCTTGATGTTCACTTAATGATAATAGAGCCTGAAAAGTATGTAGAAAGATTTTGCGATAGCGGAGCGGATATCGTCAGTTTTCATCCCGACGCATCGTTAGACACACTCAAAACCATACAATTAATAAAGAATAAGGGTAAAAAAGTTGGTTTAGTTCTTAATCCTGATAAGGGAATTGATTTAGTTTTGCCCTATATAGATATGATAGACATGGTTTTGGTAATGGGCGTATTCCCCGGGTTTGGCGGTCAAAGTTTCATTCCTGAAGTTTTAGATAAGGTTCGTGCAATTCGTAAATTATATCCCGAAATGGATATTGAACTTGACGGTGGTGTGAATGAACAAAATGCAAAAGAAATTATTTTGGCTGGTGTAAATATCTTAGTAGCCGGAAGTGCTATTTTTAACGCACCGAACCCAAAGAAAGCATTAGAAAATATTAGAGGTTAGTCAAAGGCTGTTACCTATCGACTGTTTGATGCATATAATTTATCAAGAAAACATAGGTAAAGTGTTCTCTTTTTGATAGGAGGTAAGATTTGAAATTTATATGCATTGATCCACCCGAAATAATAAAAGCTGTTTTACGCACAATAAAAAATTTATTACATAATAAAAAGGTCCGTTAGAGCGGACCTTTTATTTATTTAGTTCGTATAATTTTATTAGACCTTTCAATGTCAGTGAGCGGTCAAGTACATCAATAAAGGATTCGTCATCTATTAGCTGAGTTAAACCACCGGTCGCTATTACCTTGACATCTGTCGAGCCTAATTCTTTTTTGAATTCATTTATAATCTCTTTTACTAATCCTTTAAAGCCTATTATTACACCCGATTGTAGATTCTTGATTGTATCGTTAGCAATAGCTGAGGTAGGGCGTACCAATTCTACTAATGGTAGTTTTGCGGCTTTTGTTGATAAGGCTTCAAGGCTTGTTTTTATACCGGGGGCAATACATCCGCCTATAAATTCTGCATTTTCATTGATTACACCAAATGTTGTAGCTGTACCAAAATCAATTATAATAGACGGGGTAGAGGAATTTTTACAGTAAGTGTAGTAAGCACCGACGGCATTGGCAATTCTATCTGCACCTAAGGAAGATTGTGGATTATATTTGATCGAAATACCTGTATTGATCTCGTGAGATACTATTATGGGTTTCACTCCAACATAATAAGTGATAGCATGCACAAGCGTATAATTCAAGGACGGAACAACGCTCGAAATAATTACACCCTCAATATCTTTCACAGAAAAACTTTTTGATGAAAGTATATTGATAAGCTCGATACCGAACTCATCAGCCGTCCTCGATTGCTTAGCAGATATACGCCAGCTCATTAGTATCTCATTATTATCGGCAAGTGCGATCTTAATGTTTGTATTACCAACATCTATAGCCAAAATCATTTTTTACTACCTACATTGATGCCGAGCATCTTATTCAAAGAGATTTTATCTTTAAAAAACTTTGAGCAGTTTGAAGCAACAGCTTCGATATTACCGTCGCAATAAACAGGAATACCCAATGCATTTGACATATAGGTATCTAAATGGGGAATATTAGCCAAACCGCCATAAATATGTAATCCTGAATTTTTGATAGATGCTTGATAGTTTTCGGGCGCAATCCTAAAAATGGATTCAGTTGTTTGGATAAGATCATTAATAGTGGGGATAAGAATTTTTTGAAGGTCACCCGAACTTATCTCTTCTTTTCTTCTAATTCTATCTACATCGTCCTTACCTTGAATAAATGTAGATAAATTGTGATCAAGGCTCATTTCAGATAACTCCTTTACCGCATCTTCCACTCTTGCTAAAGGTGAGATAAGGTGGTAATTATCGAGGATATACTTTTTGAAGCAGTTGGCGATGTATGAACCGCTTATAGAGATAGAACAGCCTGCAATAACTCCGTTTTCGCCGACGATAGCTATATCAGTAACGCTTGCACCTGCAATCATTACAAATTGAACACCGCCGACCTTAGGTAATACAGCAATAGGGGCATCAATTAAAGTAACGTTCTTGATATTAAGGTCGAAGAATATATTTTCAAAAATCTTACGCTCGCTTGGTTGCAGACCGCAAGAAATTACAGCATAAACAACGAAAGTAGGTCTAATGAAACTCTTGTTAAATTTTTCCAAAAAGTATTTGATCATCAATTTACAAGCTTCTACATTCTGAACGGATGCATTGTTTACAGGGTAGATAAAATTAACATTATCGGGGCGATTTTTCTTTTTTGCAAGATCTAATGCCTCATTACCTGCTAAAAAGACGGATTTTTTTCCGTTTACATTCTTGATTGCGACAATTGAAGGCTCGCACAAAACAATGCCACGCTTTTTCTCGTAAATGACAGTATTTGAAGCTCCTATATCCACTATCAATTCTAATCTACACATAATTTACTCCTTAACATTGATGCCGTTATCGATCAATCTTTCCCTTAACATTTCCAAAGGTAAGCCCATTACATTTGAATAACTGCCGTTAATGTTTTTAACGCAGAATTCGTCTTGAATACCGTATGCACCGGCTTTATCTAATGGATTATAGTTATCTATGTAAAAATAAATATCTTCGTCCGATAATGTCTTAAATTCTACATCGGTACGATCGGCAAATAGTACTATAGAATCGCCTTGTCTAATGCAAACCCCGGTATATACTTGATGGATTTTTCCCGATAATTCTTTTAGCATGTTATATGCATCAGTTCTGTCTTTAGGCTTACCAAGCGGTTTTTTACCATCGAAAACTAATGTATCCGATGCAATTACAATACCTTTGTAATTCACTGATACCGCTTTTTTATACGAAATTGCTTTAACGATTTCTTCAGGGTCGGTCAAAGTAACGGATTCATCTATATCCGTTGAGCATACCTCGAATGAATGGATCAATTCACTCAATAGCGAACGCCTTCTCGGTGACGCACTTGCAAGCATTATACCAAATTCTTCATTAAACATATATTTTGATTATACAAAAAAAACAAGTATTTGTAAAGAGAAAAGGTGATTTTTGATAAATATATAATATGCAAAATTCAAAAACCGCTTTAAAAATAGCGAAATAAGGTTGTATTTGGTTTTTAAATATGATAAAATAAAGAAAATATATAAAACTTATAAGGAGTTTATTTATTATGAAAAATGTAATGGATACATTAAGAGAGAGAGGATTTATCAAGCAAGTCGTATTCGAAGAAGACTTATATAAGCTTTTAGGTAGTGAATCCGTATCTTTTTATATAGGCTTTGACCCTACTGCTGATAGCCTTCATGTAGGACATTATCTTGCAATGATGGCAATGGCTCATATGCAAAGAGCCGGTCATAAGCCAATAGTTCTCATTGGTGGCGGTACTGCATTAATCGGAGATCCGTCAGGTAGAACTGATATGCGTAAAATGATGACTAAGGAAACCGTTCAAGAGAATGTTAATGCTATTAAGCATCAAATGGAAAAATTCTTCACATTCGAGGGTGATAACGGAGCAAGGATTATAAATAATGCAGATTGGCTCTGGGGTTTGAATTATATTGATTTTATTCGTGATATCGGAAGTATGTTATCCGTTAATAAGATGCTTACAGCAGAATGCTTCAAGACTCGTATGGAGAAGGGCTTGTCTTTCTTAGAGTTTAACTATATGCCGATGCAAGCATATGACTTTTTGTATTTGTTCCAAAATTATGGTTGCGTGCTTGAATGTGGTGGTGATGACCAATGGTCCAATATGTTAGCAGGCGCCGATCTTATCAGAAGAAAGGAAAGAAAGGATGCATTTGCAATGACGTTCCAGCTCTTAACCACCTCCGAGGGTAAGAAAATGGGTAAAACTCAAGCCGGTGCATTATGGCTTGATAGAAATAAAACATCACCTTACGAGTTTTATCAATATTGGCGCAATGTTTCGGATGATGATGTCGAAAAATGCTTGAAGCTTTTGACATTCTTACCGCTTGAAGAAATTGCGGAATTAGTTAAATACAGAGATGAGAGGATCAATAGAGCGAAGGAAAGATTGGCATTTGAGGTCACTAAGATAGTTCATAGTGAGCAAGATGCAATTGATGCTGAAAAACAAGCAAAAGCAGCATTTTCGGGAGATTCTTCTAATATGCCTACCGCAGTCATCCCACAAGGAATGAAACTTGTAGCTGATATTTTGGTTAAAACAAAGATTGTAGGAAGTAAGAGCGAGGCTAAGCGTCTTATATCCGATAACGCTGTATCTATCAATGATAGAAAAGCAAGCGGATTTGACGCAGTTGTTACCGATGAAGAATTGCAGTCAGGATTTGTTCTCCATAAGGGTAAGAAGATACATGTTAAGATAACTGTTGAATAATGAAGGAATATCTTACCGTCAAGGGTTGGGCAAGAGAAGAGATAGAAATTAAGCATAGCAAGTTTATCGCTACTGCTACCCATGTTGCCTCTCGTGAAGAGGCAACAAGTTTTTTGACGGCAATTACTAAGGAATTTTCGGATGCGACTCATAATTGTTATGCTTATTGCTCCGATTCATTTGGGAGAGAATTGAAATTCTCGGATAACGGAGAGCCGTCAGGCACGGCAGGTCAGCCAATTCTCGATGTTATCCAAAAAAGCGGATTAAAGGAAATCGCCATAGTTGTTACGAGATATTTTGGGGGCATAAAACTCGGTGCAAACGGTTTGGTTGGAGCATATTCGCAGTCAGCCGCTAAGGTCGTGAGATCTATGACTAAGATACTTATGAAGCCTTCTATCTTGGTTAGATTAGAGCTTCCGTATACATTTGCAAAAAAGTGTGAAATGCTACCTTTTTCGGTTGATGGAATAATTACCGAGAGAGAATTTACCGATAAAGTAGGCTTTAAAGTATCTCTACCATGTGAAAATAAAGAAAGGTTTGAAAGTGCTTTTTCAGAGTTGACAAAGGGACAGGGTATATTTGAGGTTGTTGGCGAGATATATAGGGAGGTCGAAGTATGATTATAACCGATCTTATAAAGGTTCCTCGGAAAGCAAAATATGATGTTTATGTTGATGGTGAACTATTCTGTAGACTATCCGATATAGGCATAATTAATTGCGGTATTAGAATAGGTGCGGTATTTGAAGAAAGTGTTTTACGTTCGTTAGTCGACGAAGCGACCAATGCCGATGCATTTGAAACACTACTAAATATTTTAGGTCAAACAGCATTGACAGAGCAAATTGCACGTCAAAAGCTTAAACAAAAGGGCTATTCGGATGAAAGTATAAGCTTTTCAGTCGAAAAAGCAATAGCATATGGCTATATAAATGACAAGGAATACGCACGTTCTTTTATAGAACATACCACTGCAAAAAGTAAGCTTAGGATAACTGCCGACCTACAAAAAAAAGGAATAGATAAGTATTTATTTGATAGAGAACTTAATGATTATGATGAGCAAGAAGCGTGCATAAGTGCAATGCGTAGTTCTATCAAGAGAGAGCTTGACGAGGAAGAACAAAAGAAGCTTTTCCAACGCTTTTATATGCAAGGCTTTCCATTTCAGTTTATCAAAAATGCTTATTTAGAAATAGTTAGCGAACTTTAGTTTGGAGAGGTAAAATGTTAGATTCATTTTTTATCGGAAATTGTCAAAATAACGAAATAAGCACCGGTGTAACGGTAATTTTATCGAAAAACGGAGCAGTTGGAGGTGTTAGTGTGCGTGGTAAAGCCCCTGCAACACGAGAAACCGATCTTTTAAAAAGTGAAAACTCGGTTGAAAAGGTGAATGCAGTAGTTTTATCGGGTGGAAGTGCTTTTGGTCTTGAGTCTGCTTGCGGAGTTGTAGATTACTTAAAGGATAATAATATTGGTTACTGTGCAGGTAAATACAATGTTCCCATAGTAGTAGGTGCATCACTTTACGATCTCGAATATGGTCAATTCGGATATCCCGATAAATCAATGGGATATGAAGCATGTAATAATTCAAGCATTTTTTCCGATATAAATGGTTCAGTTGGAGCAGGGTGCGGAGCAACCGTAGGAAAGCTATTAGGTATGGAGCATTCCTCAAAAAGCGGATTAAGTGTTAAATGCTCTAAAATAGGCAATATTGAGATTGGTGTTGTGGTTGCAGTTAATGCTTTCGGTAATGTGTATAAAAGGGATTCTAATGAATTAATAAGCGGATGTATGGTAGACGGTGTTGGTGTAGATATCGAAAAGGCGTTGATTGGCTCATTGAATTCCAATGATACTCAAATACATAGCGGTAATACCACCATTGCTTGTATAGTAACAAATGCTAAGCTCACAAAAACGCAGTGTAACGCTTTAGCTGACGGCGCGCATGATGCATATGCAAGGTGTATCAGACCAGTTCATACCATGGTTGACGGTGACTGTATTTTCTTGCTTTCGTCGGGTGAGGTCGAATGTAATCCAATTGCATTACAGACTGCCATTAATGACTTACTTTGTCAAGCTATTGAAAATAGCTCTAAGTTAGATTAGGTGTTCTTAATTATTGTCATATTGACAATAAATTGAATTATTGGTATAATATTTTATAG
>CAZUET010000025.1:0-16645 GCA_964619685.1 uncultured Christensenellaceae bacterium | reverse complement strand
CGAAATTTGAGCGTAGCGAAAATCAAATTGTGCAACAATTTGGTATCTTGCGGACGAGGATAATAGATTATTGTTATTATATTCGCTCTAACAATAATAAATTAGCTGCCAATATTTAATCATTATAATTCTTAATTATACAAAAATGGCAGTCAACCTAAATCGGTTAACTGCCATTAGCTTCGTATTATTCATTGGTAGATTTCCTACCGATAAATACATTATTCGTCTAAATAATTACCTACATGCTCATAGTAGCGTGCGCAACCAAGCCATGAATCTTCACTATTGTGTCCGATTCTTGCAAGAGCCTTAGAAAGAATATCAACAAGTTCCTCGGTTGCTACTACCATTCCATGGAGATCGCCCTCATTCTTTTCAGCTTCTTCGGCAAGCTCGAGAATATAATCGCTATAATCCCTACCGCCAACTGAAGTCAAATCAAAGAATTTACCCGACAAGCCCTCAATCGCACTCTTGCCCGAAGCAAGGTCCTTAAGAGTTGCATTGAATATCATCGTAGGAGTAGAGAGATTGATATAAACCTTACCCTTATCACCGCTATCAAGCTTACCATCGATCATTTGATAGTAAATCTTATCTTCGCCAAGACCGAACTTAAAGCCGTTAACTCTATTAATTACATAGATAGTTTCGCCGTCTTCATCTAATACAGGATTGCCCTTTTCGTCTTCTAACCAAGTATACGTACCATCAGTACAATCAGTCATAACATCCATTGATTCACCAAGATGCTTGATATAGAAGTCAAGCTCTCCAAGAGTAGAAGGTAAATCAAGAGCTACGCTGATATAATAGGTTTCTCCTGCATACATTGTTACATAGATAGAGAAATCACCCAAAGCATCTTCGCCCTTATGAGCACCCTTTCCTTGAATATCAATATAACAACCTTGCTGTGAGCCATTCGGGCGTTTAGAATAAATTCTATATGCACCGGTAACCTCAGGAATATACTTATAAATCACACCACGAGGTACGAGAACCTTATCTACTACTACATGGTTAGCTTGGTCATTACCTAATGCAACGATTGCTTCCTTTTGACCTAAGCCCTTCAAGGGGTTAGCAAAGGCTTCACCCGAGTAGTTGTCATAGTAGCTACAGAACTCAAGCCATGAATTAGGTGTATAGTAGCTACCAAGCTTATTGCCTTGATATTCTGTTGTGCTAAACCTATTACACATTGTATCAAGAACAACTCTCAATCTTTCATCAACGAGTGTATATCCCGGCAAATCGGAGTTACCGGAGAACCAAGCGTAGCCCTTATATGATTCTACATATGAATCTGCAGGAGCATTTTCGATACCCGAACTAATAAAGGATACAAGACCATTCAAACCTGCAACAGATCCAAGTATACCGTTATTAGAATACTCGCTTACAGATGCATTGGAATAGTGAGTACCGCTATTCAAATTAGCTAATAGGTACGGACCATCCTTAGTATCTACGTGGTAATAACCGTCGTCTTCATTAAATACGGGAGTGATATAATTAGTCCATTGTCCCTTATCACTATCGAAGTTCCAAGATGCGTCACGAAGTACATTAACATTCCCGCTGATTTCGCTTGTAGCTGCAGCTCTCATGTTCTTGATAGCAACAACCTCAGTTCCTTCTAACCAACTATCGCTAGTATCCTTAGTATAAGTAACTAAAAGCATATGCTCTCTTTCAGCGTCTTCCGGATCAATCGATGCAGAAATGGGTGTATATAAATGACATGTCTTCCATTCATTATTTGTTACTCTATCAAGATCACATACCCAACTACCGTCAATATAAACACTTAGTGCATCCGCACCGTCAATATCCTCGGTATTTGTCATATAATCGAAGGTAATAAATTCACCGTCATTAAGCTTAAATTTATATGTGAACATAGAGGTAGTATTTCTATGTCTAATATTACCTGCAACAAATGTATCATCCTTGATAACCCATGGCCATACCATTTCATCATCGCTTCCGCCATATTCACCTGTAAATCCGCCCTTGTTAATCGCATCAACAATTTCACTTGATTCGGGCATTTCTACATTAGGCTGATCAGGTTTATCAACAGGAATTTCAACAGCATTGGGATTATACTTAGATTGAACATAATCGGATGCAGTATAACGCTCGAACTCTTGTCTAAATAATGCTTCGGTACCGCCACCCTTGATGAAATTACAGATCTTACCGTAACGATCTACAAAAATAGTTGTAGGAATAGCACCGCCTGAATAAGCAGAGAAGCAAGAATACAAATTCGCAGTATCTTGAGCCATATCAAAGGTCAAAACAGGCGAATAGTTTGACTTAAAATCAGCAATAACAGACAAAGAATCAGTGTCCTCTGTAGATAATGCAATCACGCACATCTTATCCTGATAACGCTCGTATGCAAGCTGTATATCGTCAAACTCAGCTCTACAAGGCGAACACCAAGTAGCCCAGAAGTTTATCATTACAAAATCATACTCTTCAAGTACTTCACTAAGTGTAAATGTCTTACCGTCAGAAGTAATTACGGAGAAATCGTGAATGATATCATCCATAGTATATCTTGTATTCTTAGGACGATCTTCCTTGATAACGGATGAAACTACCTTTATTTCTTGAGCACCGCCCTTTTCAGTAGTGGAAATAGAGGACTCTACTGCCTTATAGCCAAGGGGAAGATCGGAAAGTTCAACCGAATAGACCTTGGTTTCGGCTACACGAATACTTGCAACACCATTTTCATTGGTTTTCTTAGTACCAATAGTGATTTCGCCGTCCTTCAATGTAACGGTTACATTTTCCATAGGCATTCCGCCCTCGGTGATTACGGTAAGGTCATATCTATCAGTTGCATTTGCTGAAGACAAATATACACTCTTCGCTTTTTCATCGGAATAAATGATCACATCATCTTCATAGATATAACCCTCTGGAAGATTTTCAATAAAAATAACATAATCAAGACCTATACCGGTATTAATATACGCAACACCGTCATTACCGGTGGTTGCAGCAGCATAAACCTCATCATCGTCCGCAAGAAGTAATTTAACTTCAATACCAACTACAGGCTTACCATCCGGCAAGAGCACAGTGATTGCATATTTTGTCTTTTCAATACCGTCCGAAGGTGGATCGATAGTTTGAACGCTACCGTTCCCATCATCCGGTTTATTACAGCATACAAAAACTACCGATGCCGCAACAACGAGGATTAAACATAAAACAATAACAATAATGTTTTTAATATTTTTTTTCATATAAATACACAGACTCCTTAATTTTTAGTCTTTAATAATTATACAATTTTATGTAATAATAATGCAAGCGTTTGAGTGAAATATAACGAAAAAGAAGAAAAAAGTGAATAATATGTGAAAGAAAAAGCGACTGTATATACAAACAGCCGCTACTTTTTCTATAATTTTGTCGCCTACAAGATATAGCTTTTAACAGGTGAACTTTTCTCCGCTATAATATAATTTCAACGAGTGCAATGCACGAGTGCATGCAACGAATAAAATGTGTCTATCAAAATCGGTGCTATAATTGTCGCTATTTGCACCTGCAACAATAACCTCGTCAAACTCGAAGCCCTTAACAATGGTTGCAGTTGTAAGTATTATTCCGCCTTGATATTTAACACTGCTATCAATCAATAATCCGACAGGCGAGCCCTTCATCTCCTCATAAAGGGTACGAGCATGCTCTCTATCACGAGCAATAATTGCCACAGAGCCATAGCCAAGCTTATTAATAGCATTATCGACCTCTTCAAGAATATGCTTTGCTTCGTCCTTAAGGTCATTACAACGGATAATCTCGGGCTTTTCGCCGTGTCTATCTACCGCTTTTATGTGCTGATCGGTCAATCCGTTAGCAAAATCGATTATTTCGGCGGTTGAACGATAACTCGTTTCGAGTGAGAAAAACTTATGCTCACCAAGTATTCCCTTAATAACTTCCAATGAGCCTATATTCATATACGGATCTACAATTTGGTTCATATCGCCCAAAATATCCTTATGGCATTTAAAAAGCTTATTGATCAATGCGTATTGTGTAGGAATATAGTCTTGCATCTCGTCTACAACAACATGCTTATACTTGCCATAGTCGGTTACAGTACCCTCATATAGAACCTTAAGTAAAAGAATGCCGTTGACATCTTCAAAGGGAAGTCTCGAATCACTATCGGGAACGATTACAGGTCGTCCTTGATCCTTAAGCTTTTTAAGCATTGTTTCATATATACTTCTGACAGAGTAACGCTTAAAGGTGGGCGCTAATAATTCGGTAAGTTTGATATGCAAGCTTTGAGAACGCTTAGTGTGGAAATGCTCAATCATTGCATTTTCAACATGCTCGACAATCAGCTCAAATCTTTTTAGCGGAGGATATGCTGATAATCTTCGTGAATAGAGTGCCTCAAAGCTTTCCTTTGTAAATGTGAAATCTCTATAAATAAAGTTGCGTGGCTTAAACGATTTCTTTTCAACAAATTTAACCATTGACTTAATATCGCTGACAAATTCGGGTGATGACTTATATTTTATATCTGCAATCTCGTCATCTGTAACCTTTCCCTCGTAGACATCCTCGAGATATTCGGTTCTACTCTCAAAGTCGCTTATGCGTTCAAGCTCTTTTTGAGCTAATGTTTCAAGGCTTATTTGAACAACATTCTGCTCGCCAAGTTCGGGAAGAACATTGCTAATATAACCTGAAAAAGCCTTATTGGGCGATATTATAAGGATATCCTTAGCCTTGATCGTGCCACGATAATTATAAAGGATATAAGCAACTCTATGCAATGCTATGGATGTCTTACCACTACCCGCAACACCCTGAACAAGAATATTTTCGCCGATTGGATATCTAATGATTTCATTTTGTTCACGTTGAATGGTCGATGCGATATTCTTCATCAAGGTAGACGTGTTTTTTGATAATTCACGAATAAGGATCTCATCTGTAATGGTCGCAGTGGTATCTATCGCAAACTTCAATTCGCCATTCTTTATTTTATGCTGAACCTTTGCTTCAATCTCACCACCAATTGTACCAGACGGAGCCTTGTATTCCGCCTTACCCAATTCAAAATTGTAATACAGGTCACCAACGGGAGCACGCCAATCAACAACTTTAATTTTACCGTCGGCATCGGCAATAGTACCTATTCCGATATAAATATCTTCCGACTCGGTTGCACTGTCTTCCTTAAATGTAATCTTTCCCCAAAAAGGAGAGTCCTTTTGACGGTCCATGAGATTACGGCTTTGAAAGAGCGAAACTAAATTATCCGAACGAATATGTGCCTCGCCTTGTATAGCAGATTGTTCGGTTTCATCCATTTCGGCAAAGGTGTCCCAAATATATTTTCTATCAGAAACCAGCCCGTCACTTTCTTCTTCGATCTTACGATCGGTAGCAAAGATACAGTCGTCAAGAACCTTTTCTACATATTCCAAGTAAAGTTTTTCTTTTTCGAAATCCATAAAACACTCCTTAAAACACTTTGGATATAGACTTATATTATACCAAATTTTAAACATAAATGTAAACATTATTCAAAAAATTTTTAAAATCGATTTTTTACAGCGAATTTCAATACTTTTCTTTGTTTTTAATCACTGTTAGTACGGCAAAAGAAAAAAGTGCGTTTATTTAACTCATATATGGGTGGATATAAAAAGAAGAAAGCCCGAGGAAAAATCACTCAAGCCTTCTTCATAAAGGGGGAAAATCTTGTTATTTATATTATAGACGATTTGTATAGCAATGTCAAGACCTGTTTCATAGTTTTTTCGACATTTTTACGAATTTTTGGCGTTTTTCTTGCCGAAAAGTGTAGGCATAGTCGAGTTTTTCTTACAAACAGTCGTTTCTTATTGCAATCGTTTGTTGAATAGTTTGGTTTTTTTATATCTTTTTACTATTATTTTCATACTTTTTTTCAACAAATAAGCAAAAGAATATTTTTATATCGATATATTTCGTGATATTGTCCAAAAAAAATGCATGCGTTAGATAAAAACGAGAACGTCCGAATCGTAGACATTCTCGTTTTTTACTACCTAATAATTTTATTCCGCATTTCTCGGATAATCATCCTTAACACGATTAGCACATTTGGTTCGAATTATTCCGTCCTCTACTAATAAATGTTCTCGGGTACATTCCGAATTGTTATTATATATACAATCGGCATTACAAGTCACCTCGGTTTGAGCATCGCTAAAATCAAATGACGAACCTGCTTCATAGTTTTCAAAAAGCTGAGACAATGCTCCGCCGTCTCTTTTACTTTTTGTTTTACATACGCCCTTTTCGCTAATCTCAATGATATTAGCAAAGCAATGCTCACACTTGTTGTGTTCGCAGTTTGCAGTAGTACATCTTAGTTCTTTCATTATTACCTCCAACTGCTCTAAGTATGCACACATTTTGACATTTTTATTCAAAAAAATGCATTTTTTCAGTTGGGACTATTCAATTATTTTATATGTTTTTTCAAATACGGCACCGTCCACTACCCACATATCGGGAAACTCTTTATTTACCGAATCGCACAATAAATAATCACCGTTGCCATGATCAGACACCGATTGAGGAGAGTTTACTTGGAACAATGCTTGATAACCGTTTCCGTTTTTATCACGATAGACAATTATGCTTTCATCCTTAGTGGGCATCCCGTACACTCCACATTGATATTTTTTAGGGATAAAAAGACAGTAATTTACAGCCTCAATAGGCTTGGTTCTAACTTCAATCCAATCAAAGCTATCAAGACCGATAACGTCACTTAGATTAGAGCCATCCATAAGCTCATAGCGTGCAACAAACCGCTCGACACTTATTACATAGCGTTCACCTAATATGCCCTCTATGATAATGTCATCGGGCTTCACCGCAACGGTAGAACGCTCTAAAAAATTATAAACGCTTGTAACAGAGGCATTTCGCATTGCCTTTACGCTATAGATTTTCTTACGGCACATTTGCCATTTTGAGGAAAAAATCTCGGGGATATCGTTTAGAATAACCATATGCAACCTCATTACTTTTTTATATATCTATATTATCATACTTTTTACTGCAATTTCAACAATAAAATTCATAATAATTTGATATCGACATATATTTTATTATGGATAAACAAGACAAAACGGAAATAAAAAGAAAACACACTCTCACAATTAATGAAAGAATAACACTAACCGGTATCGATAATGTGATAACTTTATCGGAAAAAGAAGTGAATGTCAAAACGGGTAATAGATTCCTTTCACTTATTGGAATCGGCTTTACACCAATCCATATCGATATAGACCAAGGCACAGTCATATTGGTAGGCGAAGTGTTGTCCTTAAAGTATTCCGCCTCCGTAGAAAAGGAATCTTTCTTAAAAAAGCTATTCAAATGAGCTTCGGCATCGGTCCAATCCCGTTTCTTATAATGTTTGGAACGGGTTGCATATTCAGCACGATATATTATCTTATTCAAACCGTTATTAGCAAGTTTAATAGCATTATTATTACCCGATCATTTGACTGCCTTTTTACAATCTCTTGCGGAGCATCCTTTTTAGTAATAAGTTATATCACATTAGATGGAGAATTTCGATTATTTATGCTATTAGCCCTACTTCTATCCTTTCTACTCGTCACAATTATAAAAAAAAGAATCCAAAAGAAGCTATTCAATCGAAAAAACAAATAAAAAACCGTCACACATTAGGTATACAACGCTATTTTTTTTGCAAAAAGACACATTTTATCAATAAAGGCGGTCAAACGACCGCCCTTATTAGAATTGTAGATAAAACAGCAAGGTTTAATTGTTTTTCTATTCTTTTTTAAAATGATTTTAAGTTCAGTTTATTGAGATCGTGGTAAATGACTAAATTCTCCAACCATCTTTCTTTACTTTGAGAAGATACTCGTTTAAATACTTGATAAGGTCTTCGTTTGTTTGGGTCTTAGTCATCATTGTGATGATGCTCTCCGTTGCCTCTTGGGAATCGCCATTGGATAACAATCTTCTAATGATATACTCTCCTTCCAATTCTTTTTGTGACAATAAGAGTTCTTCTTTTCTAGTACCAGATTTCAACAAATCGATAGCAGGGAATATACGCTTTTCACTGAGTTTTCTATCGAGATGAATCTCCATATTACCTGTACCCTTAAATTCTTCGTAGACGATATCGTCCATACGGCTACCGGTATCGACCAATGCGGTGGCTATGATAGTTAGTGATGCACCGTTTTCGATATTTCTTGCGGCACCGAAGAATTTTTTGGGGAAATAGAGAGATACAGGATCGACACCGCCCGACAATGTTTTGCCCGATGATGGTGCGACAACATTGTTTGCTCTAGCCAAACGAGTCAACGAGTCAAGTAATACGACCACATCTTGCCCCAATTCGACCAATCTCTTTGCTCTTGATAGTACTAATTCGGCGACTTTTATATGGTTGTCGCATTCTTCGTCAAATGTAGAGTAGATAACCTCGCCGTTAATGCTTCTTTGCATATCGGTAACCTCTTCAGGACGCTCGTCGATAAGCAGAACCATAATCTTTACTTCGGGATTATTGGCAGCTATGGCGTTAGCTATCATTTTAAGAAGAGTTGTTTTACCCGCCTTAGGTGGCGAAACGACCATGGCACGCTGACCTTTTCCAATAGGTGCAATAATATCTATGGCACGCATTGCTAAATCATTGCGTTTTCCTTCGACCTCTAATCTAAGCTTAGTATCGGGATAGATCGGTATGCAATTTTCAAATAAAGGACGCTTTTGCATCTGTTCAATTGGAACTCCATTAACCGTTATGATATCGACCAATGCAGGTGGCTTTGCGGTGTTGACTTGTTTACTATAGCATTCTATAAGGTCGCCCTGACGCAACCTGTAAGCTCTAATCTTAGCAGTAGAAACATAGGTGTCTTGCGCTGAATTTCTATAATTCTGTGCTCTTAAGAAACCAAAGCCGTCGGGATTGATTTCTAAAATACCACTTCTAACAAAAGCATTTTCTGTCGAGTCTTCTGCTTGCTGAACAGGTTCATTTGGTTCGTTTTTCGAATCTTTTTTTGGTGGCGCATTTGGCTCAATCTCCTCAACAGGCTCGCTGACAGTTTCCTTTTTAGGTTCGCTGTTAGGAACATTGCAGTGGCTTTCTCCGGCATTATTAGCAGTCAATTCTTCGGTTCGAATGGGCTCATTACAAGCATTTGGCACGATAAAATTGTTTTCTTCAGGTACAGCTTCCGTTTGTTCTATGTCGATCAATTCCTCTTCGATCGGTTCTTCGACAAAAAACTCAGGGCTTTGTTCACAAAACTGAATTACTTTATTAATTAATTCTGTTTTTGCGTCTGTAGATAAGATTCTTATGCCGAATTCTCTACAAAGAGCTCTCAACTGTAATGTTGTGGATTTTCGAAGCTTTTCAGGTGTAAGATCTGAGATATTCAATGTATAATTGACCTCCTAATTAGGATTTATTTTCGTTTTTTGGGAATGCAAAAAGTAGTAGTAAATCATCGTTATTAAATAGCTATTTGATCATGCCAATAGAAAAAGACGATCTAAGCCAAATTGACCAACGATCTAAGAAATATGCTTTTCGGACCGTAGTCTTATTATAGCATAAAACAAACGATAAAAATTATCGGATAAAGTCGAAAAAAAGAAAATTATTGTTTTTCTAATACAATGACCTCTGTTTCAAAGTCACCATCGAATCTTGTCCTGTCAACATCAATGTTATCCGACTCAGCAAATGTAACGCAGTTTTCGTCAAAAAGGTCGGTGAAATCTGACACAGGATCTATATGAAGTTTACAGTCCTCGGTAGCGTAATGCATGGGAATAACTATGCTTGGCATGAGCTTATCCACATAATCCTTAGCTATCTCGGCATTTATGGTATATTTTCCGCCAACAGGAATCAACAATACATCGACTGCACCGATTGCATCGATAATTCGAGCAGAGCATTCTTCACCGATATCGCCTAAATGACAAACCGTAACTCCGTCCAATCTATAAGTAAAAACTAAATTATTACCTCTTACCGCACCCATTGAGTCATCATGATGAGTTCTAAACGAACATATCTCGACACCCTCAATTTCATATGAGCCTATTGAGTTGATTATTTGCGGATTACCTTTAACTGCGGAAATATTATCATGGTCCTTGTGAGAATGAGAAACAGTTACCGCCGTTGCCGAAACGTCGGGCATGTGGTAACCTACATCTTTTGCGTTATATGGATCGGTAACGATGACCGTTCCGGTACTTTCGGTTAGCGCAAAGCATGAATGGCCGAGCCATTTTATATTCATATATTCTCCTCCGGATCTTGACTTAAAAAGTCATACTATCTCTATAATACTATTTTTTTTGGTGCTTGTCAATAAGTTCGCATATTTTATCGTGCGGATCTAATAATTTACTTACAGAATTTTGCTGATTACATGCAGAAATAATGTATGCGGTAAACTTACTCATGTCTGCCATGACATACCAAGGCTCCTTAAGTACTTCGGGAACAGTATATGTCAGGTTTGTCGAAATTACGGCAGAAATCAATCCTTCATCAACGGCTTTTTGGAATTTTGCAATACCTGCAGTAAACAAACCGAATGTTGCTGCGATAAATACACGCTTAGCACCCATTGCTTTTAGTTTTTCTGCAATGGATATCATAGAATCGCCCGTCGCAATTATATCATCTACTACCAATACATCTAAACCTTTAACCGATACACCAATGTATTCGTGTGCAACTATAGGATTTCTACCATCAACAATAGTGGAATAATCTCTCCTCTTATAGAACATTCCAAGATTAACGCCTAAGATAGATGCATAATAGATATTTCTATCCATAGCACCCTCATCGGGACTTACCACCATAAAGTGATCTTTGTCGAGCAAAATATCGTCACAACGTCTTAACAATGCCTTCATTGTTTGGTACGGAGGCATGAAATTATCAAAGCCAATTAAAGGAATAGCATTTTGAACTCTTGGATCATGTGCATCAAAGGTGATAACCTCTTTGACACCCATTCCTGCCAACTCTTGAAGCATCATTGCACAGTCGAGTGATTCTCGAGCAGTTTTTCTATGCTGGCGTCCGCCGTAAAGCAATGGCATTATCACAGAAATGTTTGCAGCCTTACCGCCTAACGCTCCGATCACTCTCTTAAGATCTGCATAATGATCATCGGGACTCATTGGAACTTGCATTCCAAACATATTGAATTTAATACTATAGTTGCATATATCGCAAAGAATGTATATGTCTAAACCACGGACAGATTCTGTGATTAAGGCTTTACCTTCACCCGATGAAAATCTTGGGCAAGTAGTATTTATAAGGAATGTATTCTTTCTGTAAGGCTTACCTTGTCTTTGGGCTTCCTCATTAAACCAAGAAACCAAGTATTTATCGACAGCCTTAGAAAACTCCAAAGCTCCAGGAAGCGAAATCAATCCTAATGAAGGATGTTGAATATCGAAATTGAAAGCATTATCTATAAAAGTTGTCATATTTAGCTCCTTGTTTTCGCCGTTTAAAACGACTATATTTTTATAATAGCATTTTTCGTTTTTTATTTCAACTAAAAACACGATACAATATTTTTATTTTTTTGCGTATTTTAAAATTATAGCCAATAAAATTAAACCAAAGTCAACATGAATATCTATTACTGCACTTTTGGATTATAAGAATGACCCTATCCACCTTTTACATTAAGAATACAAACTCTCCTTTTATACAAAAACACTTCATAGCACTTTGTGTTTATTTTATTTTGGCTGATACCTAAAAATATCGTGTGATAATAGCAACTGAATTTTTTTCTTTTAGTTAATACTCATTTGGAAGCAATGTCTGTTATCATATAAAAAACTCTACTCATTTTTAAGTTATTGAAACAAGTAGAGCTTTTTGATCCTTCATCTTATGCATCGATCAAGACAAGGTTATCGATAGTTATTGATATCTTATATTTTTTCAATCAGATACTATTTTATATACATTTTTATAAAATACTCATCAAGCATTTCATAAAAGTAATTTACTATTCCCCAAAATATAGATTCTAAATTTTTTTATTCAACATTTGTAAGATTTTTCGCATTTTTCTATTCATTTCGGGAGATATATCACATCAGTTCCATTAATGTAGTGCGTTTTATTTTTTTACATTGGCAACGTTTATGAGGTCATAGGCGTACGTGGTGGCGTCGGTTCGGGCGAAGGGAAGTATGCAACCATGCATTTTGAGTTGCTCCTCTCGTTTACTTCTATATATCCAACCGTGTGCTATGTGGAATTTTGTCCATCTATCATGCTCGATTATTAAAAGCTTCATTATCGATTCCGCAGACAGTATACCACCGTTGCTGCTTAGTTCATAAGATAGAGCCTCTTTCATTATAGGTGAGAATATATCGACCGCACGATTAGATTCCTTTTTAAAACCGTTTAATGCCAAGTATGCAATGTTGTTTTTCAGCAACGTAAACGGTGTTTTGTCGGCAAGCTCTCGCTCCTTGTTTATAGCTGTAAGCAGTTCGTTACAATCGTCTTTGGTACTTTCGACGCAATAAGACTGCATTAGATCATCACAAATTGTTGCAATCTCGTTGAGTGTGCCCTTTTCTTTTAGTAGTCTTTTAATCGAAGCATAAACATCTTCTTCATCATTATGCACTCTCAGCGATATTTTGCCACTCATACTACCGTAATTTGTGTTGTACTCATATTGATTCGAATAGTTAATGATTTTATCGTAGGTATATAAATCTTCCTTGGTTCCAAATGAAAATACAGTAACACCGTTGTTTTCAAATAGTTGTTTTTCCATTTCGCCCCATGCGAGTTTATTTAGGTTATCCTTATCTCTAATATTGACAGCTATACATTGTCTAATGACAGACACATCACCCTTATCCATTTGTCTAATTAATTCTCTCTTCATATCGCCGATTATTGCATTCGCTATCGAAATATTAAAACGATCGGAACCGAAAGCAATAACTATGATATTATAGGTAAATTTTGATGGAATCCCTATTATCTTTAACGAATCGTCATCCATTTTATTAACTGCATCTGTACCGGTAATCTCGTCAAAGCCTTCTATAAAGTCAAAGCTTGCACATGACTTATCATGCAAATATATTTTTGGCAAGCTTAATCCCGATATAAAGGTGTTTTTGTCGGGAAGAGTTTGTTCAATGGTATCGATTATATCTCTATGATCAGCTATAATCGAGTCATACTCGGCATCCAAGCCTACATTTGACAAAATAGTTTTTAAGTATCCGCTCTTGTGATACCTTACATAGTCTTCATATGCTTTATTCATTTCGCCTTCATTAACATCCTTAAATTTGACGATTTCTCTACCGTTTAGGTCCGTCGAAGTATATGGGCGATCTTCGTCGTAACAATGATATAATGGGTGATTTTTAGCAAATATTCCCTCAATATCATGTATACTCTTATCAAACACATCGGCTCTAAATGATGTAACCTCACCATTTAGATTAACACGAGAACTTCCGTAATATAATGCATGCAATGCACTCTGTCCGGTAGCACCAAAACCCAAGACCATAGCACGATAACACGGAGCTTCATCATTACTCGAGCTTAGATGGTCGAGAATGGCATCTTGTCCGATCTGCGCAGTTCTTTCTTCTAATAGCGATATAGAAGATAAATATGCTTCATTAACAGTATTCAACTGAATTAAAGATGCCAGGAAAGCTTTGACGGTCCTCGTCATTTTTTTATCAAAAGCCTTTTTGCCAACCAATTCTTCAAAAAAATCACCAAGAGTTTTATTTACAAAGTCTAAGGAGCAAGATTCAAGGAAAGATTTACCAACCAAGTTTGCAAGCGGTATATTAAGTACAGCCACACTTAATGATTGGATTCTTTGACTTAATTCACGAGTATAGTATTCGTAATCTGTATCACCGCTAACCAAAACATATTGTTCACTTATAGTCCAGCGACAGGCTCTTGCCATTCGATACATTACGCCTAAAATCACTTCGTCAACATTGACACTTTTATTATCTGCACAAAAAGTACGGAGTTTATTCTTTAACCAACTCTTATCGGCAGAAGATAGGTATCTCAAACCATAAACACAACCATTTTTTAAGGCAAACAAATCATTAATAATAAAATCAATTTCGGATAAAGCATCGGACGTATTATTTTCCTGAAGTGGACGCATATCGTCATCGATAGCAAAATAGAATTCACATATTCTTGTTTTTAAACCATTCGGATTGATTGGCTCTATATTATTGATTGCATCATTTTTATTACGATCAGGATGTGTTGCCAAGATCGAAACATTATCACGTCTCAACCCTAATCTGGTAAGCAAGGAATGCTTTGTGTCCTTACCCTTCATAATTGAATAATAATAAAAAGATTGGCTCATTATTTCACGACACAAAGGATCATTTCTCGTAAAAGCAGGAATATTACTTCCTGCAAATAGAATCAA
Source organism: uncultured Christensenellaceae bacterium (assembly GCA_964619685.1). GTDB lineage: Bacteria > Bacillota > Clostridia > Christensenellales > CAG-1252 > RUG14300. The sequence goes on along the minus strand of CAZUET010000025.1, from coordinate 2,060 downwards.
CGCTTTAGTTGGCTTGGTATGAGCTGTTCCGAATCTCTTTGATTTCCTGTATTGTTCAATCTCTTTCTTGTGATGCTCGGCAATATTTTCAGCCAAAAGCAAGGAATCAGGCGTTAGCGAATTAAATACATACACCGTTCTATGATTTTTAAGAACATCGATCATTATCAAGCTAAAAATCTCATAACTTGCCTTAGCGGTAATCACGCTCAATATGATAAGTCCCGCCAAGATCGATGAGCCGTAATATAAGCATACACTTGCCCCTTGAGTTATCGCATCAACGCCATAAGGCAACCCCTCAAACGATAATCCGCCAATCATCGAGTAGATGGCAGAAAAAGCATAGCCCATATAATCGACTATATCATATCCGTCTGTGCTAACTCCATCGGACAACACCAAATATGGCAAAACTGCAAGCTTGACGACAACGCTTAATAGCATTGCTAAGCATGCAAACGCTATTTCTATCGAATACTTAGCACTGGGATATTTGCGTCTAAACGCAAAATACAATGTCATCATAAGCAAATATGCACCTGCTGTTATTGCAACGGCAAGCACAATGCCTAACACATACTGCGAAGCACTTATTCCCATTTGTCCAAAAAGAGAATTAACATTTATCATTATCGCTTATCTCCTCGGCTTTTATCGCCCTATCAATTTGTTGCTCGACCTTTTCAAGCTCGTTACGGCGTTCCGTTTTTAGCTCACGCTCTCTACGATTACGCTCCTTTATTACAATGAATACTGCTGCTATAACTACTGCACAAACAAACAAAACAATGCCAACAGTCATCAATTCGCTACCGTCATTTCCTTCATCGACGTCGGCAAGCGTGTTTTGCGTTTCCATCAATATTGCCTGTACCTCGTCGGCATCCTTAGAAATATCGATCTTCACAAGCGCATTATTTATTATAAAATCATATTCTGCCTTGAGTTTATCACCTGCCGTCTTATATCCCTCGCTATCAAAAAAACTCATAAGAGATATGAGAGCAGATTCCTTTATGGATGATAGTCTAAACCGGTCAAATTCGACCGAATTTACCTCAATACCATTGATTACAGTAAGTGCATCCTCAACTATTAAATCGTATTCAGCTTTATCTGCAAATACAGATAAATTCAATATCCTATTCAATGCAGATTGGTGTTCAAGTGTCAGCTTAACGATATTTTCGGGAGAATACCCAATGGATACCATATCACTAAACCATTCATCATAATCGGTATTATCGCCGTGAATACGATAATTTATATAATTAGCCTTATCTATGATTGGCAATGTTGCCTCAATAAGATAACCATTGATATTATCGACGATAATAAAATCTATTTTCCTCATTGATTGAGATACCCTTTCACTCCTTAACGCATCGGAAGAAGGTTTATCGGGAAGATCTGACAACGAGGCAATATAATCATCAATGATCGCATCGATATCGGTATCTTCATCACTCGAACTAAGCGCTAACATTGTATCGTTTACAACAGATAATACAGCGTTCCACTGTTCGGGATAAAAATAGAATCCAACATTGCGAATTTCTACCGAATATGTGGAATCATGAACAGACGAGTCCACTTCGATTATTCCCTTTTGGATATAATAGCGACATCTTAACTCACGGAACCTATCAATAGTAGACACTGAGATCCTTGAAACAACATCATTATCCAAAAGAATACTATCACCCCTATTAATTAGCCCATAATATTGCGGTGTAACCAAATCGCACTTCTCATTAAGATAATTCTCATAGATGACTGCCATTTGTTCGACAGTTGATTCAAATTCGATCACGGAATCATCCGTTGAATCTAAAGCAAAGCAAAAGCCCGTCGGCAAAACGGTAAAAGCAAGAACAAATATGCATATCAATATTAAAGTAGTCCTTTTTGTCATATAGTGAAACAATAGTTTAATAAGCTCTTTCTTATAGTATAAATAATTTATATCATATTTAGACGCAAAAGTCAATAGCAACTTTAAGTTAGCAATAGTTTGTTTTGTTTGACTATTATGCAAGCATATTACAACTCTATTT
>CAZUET010000024.1:0-16721 GCA_964619685.1 uncultured Christensenellaceae bacterium | reverse complement strand
CTCAATTTTTGCTAAAAAATTAGTAATTCGTGAGAAAGCTTAGAAACTAGCTATTGCCGACTTGAGGCGCTCAATGGAAAAACCTTCATATTCAAGATCCCTTTCTATCCTGGACTTCAAATACTCTGCGCACGCATTGAAGTATTTATCTTCATAACCGTAAATTACTGGAGCGAGCATTGCGACCTCAGCATTTGACATCATTACACCCTAGAGAAAATTACAATTAAAACTTAGAAAATCAATTCTTTCCATGCAATCTTCCTAGTTTATAAAATAAAATACCAATAAATCAAGTGCCTCGTTGTAGCTATAGTCGATGCTAGACCCATAGCTATACGCGGACAATTCATTTCTCATCCAATCCGCTACTTCATTGTCCACCTCGTATCTAGTGAGCTTTTGGGGCAATTTTGCGGCTGCAATATAGTTGTTCTTAACTGCCACAATTTTGATGCGAGACAGTTCAGAATGATACTTGATAATTCCATTGTTCTGAGCCCAAAATGTTTTGGTACTATCAAAACATCTCGGATAATCATAATTAGGAAAATGTTCAATGCCAATATCGTGATCATCTAGAAACATGTAGTCAATGCCTGGGATATTATGCGTACCCTTTGTTGCGTTCCAAGTAAAATCAAAGTGATAGTCTTTACCATCACAGTTTGCAATGATCCAGGCATGCCTTTCGCGATGTCCCATAAAAACAGCCTCGCCACAAGCAATGACACTTTGAATACCGCATCGGTCCATAATAAGTTTTGCAGCCTTTGCAAAGCCCTCACAACGAGCCTCTTTCAGTATCAATGCACCATAGGCATCACCAAACCGCCCACGCGTTGAATTGACAGGTTTAACGCGTGCGCACAAGTATTGGTTAATGCGATTAATTCTGTCGTATTGTTTCTCGAATTTATTGACAATTGCCGAAATACGATCCAGCTCGGTAACAAGCTTATCCCATAATTCACTGATATTCTCGTCGGGATATTTATTAGTAAATGCCAATGTCAACTGATCTCCCGACCACGACGTTTGAACTTCTTGTTCGACAAAAAACAACTCTGGACATCCATAGATGACTGCTTCTACAACTCTCTCGACTTCTCGTTGATTCTCTTCTGACATCTCAACAGTAGTTGTAGTTTGAAAAATTCCACAAGAAAGATTGTCGATACAGGCTCTATATAACGCAAGGACACTACTATTGAGTCGCTCAGAATAGAAGTTATTTTGATTTGATAGCAAAATCCGTATTCGAGGCATTTTACTCTTTACCTACAGTTCTTTTTATTAGAGCAACAAGCTCATCTTCTGTAATTAGCCCCAGTCCAACCGCAATTTTTGCATATTGACCGTTAAATGCCATAAACTGTTCATAAGTTAAACAATTTGACCATTCTTCATATGAGTATAAACCATATTTTTCTATGGCTTCTGCCATACTTTTCTCGTCATACTTCATATCATCATTTATAACGAACAAACCAAATCCAAACGCATACCCATGCGGTCCTACAGATAACATATTATTAGTGACACAAGTCAAGCCATTGGCCGCCCACACGGAATAAGCTCCCGTGTACTCTGTTGTCACATATGCACTTACAAGCTTTGTGGTATAATATTGTTGCGAACTGGATGTATCTATTTTAATAAATTGGTGACCAATATAATCTTTATAGTTTGTTTCATCAATATAGACAAAATCATTAAGAGTTGCATCCATAAAGCCATGCGATGCAATTATCTTAATCTGATCGCCATCCTCAAATAGAAGATTTACAACTTGATATTCTGCATCTCCATGCTTATTCAATAATGCTATTTTTGTTTTTATTAGTTTACCAGTGTAAAAATCCCAAGATAAGATGGTTTCCGTTCCATTCAGTTCTTCAACTTTTTTTAAGGTTCCATCAGCGAGCGTTATTAGAGTACCGGTTGCTATGCATGAATTAGAGTGCACCTCTAATGTAATATCTTTTGCTGGCATATTAAACGTATATGAGGATTTCTCACCCATGTTAGCACCATCAAAATATAAATAACTGCTTTTAGGTCCATTATAAGATATTCTAATTGTAAGACGTGTATTATATTCATAATAGCCACCATCGGTAACCCCAGTGATCGAGCCTCCTTTATCACCACTCGATTTTATGGTTATTTTATAGGAGTTAATTGACCAACGGGCATATAAAGTTATTAATTTAGGCGAACCACTTGCCCGTCCGTACATTTCATTTATCTCGCTTTGTGTCAACTCTTGGTCACTTGCAAAATCAATGTTGCCGTCAGTCGAATATGCCCAACCTACAAATGTATAACCAGTTCTAGTCGGTTTGCTTGCGGTAATACGAGCACTCGTAGAATTATAATAAATATATGAACTGTTCGCTGGAGCATTTTCTCCCCCATTGGGATCATACTGTATGCGGAAAGAATCATAAGTCCACACAGCATATAAAGTAACAACGCCTCCGGCATCGGATACCAAACTTGACACCGATGCACCAGCCTGCCAACTAGCCGTTGTAGCGTTTTGGTTTCTTGACCACCCAAGGAATACGCGTCCAGCCCATATAGGAATTACAGACGACAGTTTAACGCTCTCACCGTAAACCAGATTCTCTTGGTTGGACGGAGCATCGGCACCACCGTTTGCATCATAACGAATAGAATATGTGTTTGTACTCCAAACTGCATAGAGAATGACCTGGCCATCAGAATTAGAGACAAGGTTCCTTACCGTTTGTCCTCTCTCATACTCGTAATCAGTTGCATTTTTGTTTGTAGACCAGCCAATAAAAGTATGCCCAGTCCAAACTGGAATCTCGTTGCTTAAGTTGATCTCTGTATCAAACAGGATATCAGACTGCCTTGTGGGAATATTCGTAACGCCCGTTCCATTTCCATCGTAAATGATGGTATATGCATTCGCTGCCCATACTGCATATAAATTGATCTTTACCCCATCTTCTGTTGCGAGATTCATGATAGACTGTCCAGGAATGTAGGCAATTGCCGTAGAGCTTTCTGTAAGCGACCACCCGATAAAGGTATAGCCAATTCGTTCAAGAATTGCATCGGAAATAGCACTTTGCTGGTCATACTTAATTTTTTGACTATTGGGCAACTCCGTCACGTAAGCATCATGATATATAATCTCATACTCATTTGCCGACCAATCTGCATAGAGTTTCGTATCCGCTTGGAATATATAATCTTCATAGATGCGAGTTTGTGTTAAGGTAATCCCATTGTCATTGCTTGTGAACCAACCCAAAAAAGTATAACCAGTACGCTCAACAATAAAGTTGTCTAAGTTTATTGTTTCTCCATTCTCTACGCTCGAAAAATAGTGAGTAGCCTCCGCACCTGTAGCCGCCATCCGACCACCCCTAAACTCGAATACCAAAGCATGCTTTCCGGTGCTTAAGTCGACAACAGGAAAAATTCTTTCACGATAGTTTGTCCAATGTGATGATGACATGTAGTCTCCATATAAACCATCATTTACATAAAAAATGATTCCCTCGTCTATTTTCTCCACCCCATCCAATTGTAAAAGAACCTCGGAAGAAAGCACGATTCGATAAAGATTCGGGCACATGAAAAACTCTCCTACGTTGTACGAACGCGGAGCTGTAAGCCTTAACTCATCTATGGACTCAATCTCATCTTTACTGATTAAACCGTCTTCAAAAAACTCCGGGTAATTTTCCTTTAGTATCAAAATTGTGTCGTCAATGACAAATTTTGTACTAAAAGGCACTTGGAGACTGACAGATGCATCCAAAGGATTTCTGAAATCAATAATTCCTGACCCGATTCCACATACCGTGAAAGTACGAGTCTTTGCATCATAGTCTAATATATCCTGGGTAACTATGTATTCATCTTCTTCAGAATCTTCAGCTTTCTCATCAAATTCAGGATTCCTCATTAAAACTTCGACATCAATGCTTGATTTCATCCAACCATAGGAATATTTCTCACTTTCAAGGATGTCGTCCACTGTAAAGCTGGAGCAGATATTTAGTTGATCGGAAAGTGAGTCAGAAATATCCGAAGCCTCAAAATAGTGACCAATATAAAAGTGAATGCCCACCCCAGCGGCAACTGCCAATACAGCTACCAGTATTAAAGTAACAACAAAGAACTTGATTTTCCTTTTTGTAAACTGACTCTCTGCCATATGTTTTCTCCTTAGAATACCATTATTAGAACAAACTGCACAAGCACATATAACCCCATCATTGCAACTAATATCACGGTTGTTTGCCATGCTGCCGTTATAATCACGCTACGCATTCTTCTATCGCGGAAGTTATACCAGTACATAGCTTCACTAATCACTACCGCGAGAATTGTGAAAATGAAATATATTGACTTAAAGTATCCGTAATCGTAAAAGTTGTAGAGCATATAACCTGCTATTGCAACTAAAACTGCCATCACTGCCGAGAAGATAGTTGAGCCAATAATTCCTTTAACTCCGTCACGCAATCTTCGAAATCGTAATCCTCTATTTCTTTCACTTTTTACCCTACGGACTTCTTCGGCAAAAGCTATTTTTTTACGGTAAAGCAACTCTTTATCCCTATCGCTTAAACTCTTGCCTTTATCAAGAAGGAATTCCCTTGCCATAGTTTCACACACTTCAAGGAATCTTTCATGCTTTTGTAGGTTCCCTTCTATTCCTTCGTGATAGAACCGTTGCGATACTTTTTCCTCGCCAATATGCTTGTTTAATAAAGCAAGAATTGTCTTTCCATCAAGTAAGATCAATTCACGAGCAATAAAGTCTACACGGAATCCAATGAGATTTCCTTCTCTTTGGGACTGCGATTTATATATTTCGTATTTATTAAGAAGAACTTCCATGCTTGGACAGAACTCCTTATCCACTTGCTTATCGAAAACGTTGGTTTTGTAAACTTGCAAAATTTCACGATAACATTCCATGTCCGCGTCCGTCACATCTTCAAACCGAACAAGACTTATCGCTTCTTTGTAAATCGGATTGATAATCCTTTGAGCGTAATCGTCATAAAGGAATTTCTGCAAGCTCAAATTCTCATGAGTGTCAATGAGAGCTTGAACTGTTTTAAACCCTTTATAGATTTCATTTAGAGTGTGTTGCGCAGGCTGTAAAATGTATTCCCGCAACAAATTGCCCAAGATGGTTTCAACCACTTTTGAATCCACCCCAAACCCTGCAACAAATTTATCTCTAAAGTATAGGATAGCGACTTCTATCATTCCCCGTTCAATCAAGAAGTTACTAAAAGCTTCAATTCTATCTTTGATTAAATCGTTATTGCTACCCAACTTAAGTAGACAAGTTAAGGCATACTTAAAGACCGCATTAGGAGCCGATCCCGCAAAAGCAACATCAAGTATCTTAACTAACTGACTAGGTTTAACGCTTAAATACCCAGATACAAAATAGTCGCGGATCTCGCTGTAGATATCCCCCTCTCGCTTAATATCTCGTAGGAGAGTCTTTAACAGTTCAAGGCTGAATGTCGCTGCGTATTCGACATACTCTGCATCGTCAAAGAAACCTTCGAAAAATGCGTGCAAGAAATTCCATCTCGATTCCATATAGTTGATAATATCAAGATGGATATTTGTTATATGCTGCATAATCTTAGTATTATAGAACGAAATGAATTCAAAATGCTTTCTTGCTGATGCCTTGCTTTGGTTTTGGGTGCCAAATATGACCATATAAATTGTGTCAACTAGTATCCGCCTTTCTTCTACCCCACGCTTTTCACACTCCGAATATAAATGGATTAAGGGAACATAGAGGTCATTGAATAACGTTTCAGTGGAAATGTTTTGTATCTCGGCGCAAAGATTTTCAATGCGAGTTTCCACTGACTTAATCTGATGTCTGCACTCATGCGGAATCTTAATTATCAAATCAAGACTCCTAGTAATAAGAGCAACGCTTTTGGCAACGCTCTTAATTCTATCGATTGTATTCTCTTCATCCTCGTCCTTCATTCGATTCAAATACAGCGCTATGACATCATTGATATCATCCAAGCTCTCGACATTATTATAAAAAATAGTCGCTTCATTAAGCCAATTTTCCAAATCTTCGGTTGTTATTTTATTTAAAAAAGCAGCAAATGGAACCTTCTCCCCGCCTATACCAATGGCTCCGGTAATATCCAATCTAACTAAGCATCCTTTCTTTTCCAGGAGAGAGATATAATTATCATCACGGGTGGGGACGCCGCAAATGTCAATACAAATTGAATCCGTTTCACCATAGCAGGTGATAAAGGAAAGTTTATTTGCTATGTGCGCAGGTAAAAGCTTCAACGCAACTTTTATGTATTCCTTAGCAAGTTCCCACTCTTTTGGATCATATACAATATAGGCTGTCTTCCTGTTTTTCTTCGCAACGAATATCGCATTAATAATTTCTGAAAGCGACTTCGTAGCGGGATCGCCTAAATTATTGATATCAGAAGATGTCAATGGAGACGATTCAAAATTCTCAAGCTCTATCGTGTCTAGCGTTGAAGGCTGTTTCTCGCAAACAGAATCGTCTACCGTATCCTGTTCTTCATCAAGTTCAATATCAGTTAAAGTCTCGAAAACAGAATTGTCCAGATAATCGATGATATATTTGTCACTAAAGTCATTGTCAAAAAATATCGCATGGGCGATTTCTCTTGTCCCTCTAACACTTTTATCTTTCAGCGATTTCCTAAGTCCAAACCGACTTAACGCTTTATAACCTGTTGCTCGCGTTGTGGGATAATAGGCATAAGAAACTAAATCATAATTGGGTATGGCTTTCGGTCCATCAAGTTTCACTCCAGCTTCGCTGTCAACTTTCGCAACACCAGAATTATCGACAGAAGACATCAACCCAGTGACCAAATCAATTTCGCGTGGCGACAGATTACTGGTGATTGTATAAATTTGCTTACCCAAAGAGCAGCTCCCAGCGTAGTTCTTATTATAAATATAAGCGTAAATACATTCAAACACTTTCGACATATCTATTACCTCTTTATTAATCCTTTTTGATACATTAACCAAATAATCGGCAACTCCATCCTAAGTCGTCTCGGTCTAAATAAGACTTTTTTAGTATTACCATCGGATTCATCCAAGCATGCATTATTACCAAGGGCAGAACAAGTAAAAAATTTAATGTTCTTATAACACTTCTTAATATCGTTTAATAAGTCGGCACTCTCTCTGTCTCCCGATGATTTAAGAAAGTGTTCTAATTCGTAACTTGAGTAATCAATATGCCGTTCGAGTTCACTTCCCGTATAAACACCGTTGCGAGGCATAAGTCCAAGTATATCTTCCCTTACCACATGGCAGTTCTCGTCAAAGCAACCTTTAAGCCCCTCCTTATCCCCTTCATGAACATAGTCAGAAAGTTTTAAGTCATGCTTCGTAAATACGATTGCTATGGGCATATTTGTCATATCAAGATTTGCGGTGGACAAATTAGGAATGCGTTGGAGAGCTTTATGTAAATCATCCAATGCGCCCTTGGCTCCTCGATCATTTGCGCCGTCAATAATCGCCAAAAAACAGTCAGCCATATCAACGGATCTTACCTTATCATTGGATTCTTGCTTAAATTTTTCACCGGGAATATCATAGAAATAAATAAAACCTAAGTTTCCCATTTGAAATCCAACAGGATGCCATGATAATCTAAACGCCTCAGCAGGATCTGTATTGCTTTCTACTTCACCACCAACCGATATTACATAACGCCTTTTAATTTTATCGACAGACGAACTACGCAGGCGTTCGCAATCATACCCCAATGTTGCCTTACCGTCATCATTAATGTTTACATTTTCAAATTGTACTTCCTGAACGCTTTTTTCGCCCTTCGTTGTTCTATCGAATACATTTAGTATACGATTCAGAAGGAAAGGATCTGAATAAATTCCCTTACTTGTACCTCCATTTCGCATATTTATAAGCGAGGAAAGATAAATGGTTTTGCCAGATTTTGTCGCCCCTACAACCACAACATTCATAGCCGGAAGCGACATATAAGCGTTAGGAATAATTAAATTCTTTACTGGAATGAAACCTTCATTATCTGACGGGTGCTCTTTATAATTGGGATTCGAAAGTCTTGGAAGTTCTGCCCCGCAAACTATTGTCTGTTTGTGTGCCAACTTTGGGTCAAAAGAACCACTTGATTCGGACAAAAGAACTTCTCCAGCACAAGTGCATATCTGCGAGGCATTTCGAGAATACTGTGGCAATACACTCATCGGATTACCGCAATAAGGGCATTTACGAACAGTATCAACGAGCTTGTGTTTATTTCGCTGTTCGCGGATTCTTAACGATTTATCTTCAATGGTATAATCCGATTCGTCCACCAAAATATAGTATTTATTATTCGTGAGATCCTCGAAGACAAGACGGAAATCTGTTTTATGTGTGTTCTCCGCAGGGAAAGATGCTTTAACAACATCTTCGACTCTCCCATTAGCTTTTAATGTAATGGTCGCAGGACCATTTCTTGTCTTGAGGAGATTATCCTCTCCCATTCTATCTCTTATCAAAATAGGCTTAGCACTTGCCTTTTTGATTACATGAAGAACAATATCACTCCGAATCAAAGGATATATTACTTGTATATTGATTCGGCTCTTATGTTCAACAATACGATAGGAAATTGTTTCTTTCTTTGAATAATTAATAACATACTTATAGGCGTTTTCAACCTTAGGAGTAGCATTACGATCTTTCCCGTCGATAAATGCTATAACACCACTTCCCGAAAACTCCCCATTCTTACTTTTGATAAAAATACAATTATCATCACTTATATTATAGGTTTCTGTTCCCATGCCCGCAGCCTTGTCGCACGGAATAAAGTCATAATCGGTTGCGCTCATGAAATCAGGCAAATCAACACCATTTGGAAGCGAATACACCCTAGCACCACAATATTTCTTCTGCATAGACTCCGGAACATAAACCTGAATACACATTGCACCCTCATTATTGTCGTAATCCTGGAACAGATAAAAGTCTAAAGCTTTATCGGCACCTTTAGGACTAGTAGTTGTGCTATTCATGGCAATGCACTTATAGTCAAAATAGAATTCACTCATGTGTTTACCTCCTGTTTATATACTTAGCGTATATTTTTTTGTAATTTTTAAATGGAATACCTATAAAATGAATCTCATTTTTGAATTGAAAGATATCTACCTTTTTCTCTTCGCTTAAGCAAGCCGAATATTGTTGTTCGTATCGCCGATCAAACAGCCAAACCTTTTGATTTGATGAACCTCTTAATGGGACGTCATCGACAAGTTCTCTTATAAAAGGACCGTCAATTAGAACGGTGATATGCGACAAGATGAAATCAACATTAGGATTATGCATTTCTTCAAGTTCTTGTTTCGTAAACCCTGAATAAATTAGAATATCATCTATCCCTGCTTTCTGCAGTTCACATATCAAATTCTTTAGTTCCTCAATCTGCAAAAAGGGTTCGCCGCCCGATATAGTGACCCCTTCGCAGGGCAGGGTATTAATAAAGTCGACAATTTCATCTACCCTTACATCCTTCGAGGCATCAAAAAATTGCAATTCCGGGTTAGAACATCCTTCGCAATTTCTACTACACCCTAAAACCCATATTCCAACTCTTTCCCCTGGACCGAGCGTTGTGACGGGAAATAGTATTTTTCCTACTTGCATTACTTTTTAGGCTTAAGTTCAATTGCCTGAGCCGCTTGCCGCGAGGTTTGTTGAGTTTCCTCTTCTTCGCTCTCAATATCCTCAGCATTAGTTAGATACCCTAACGATGCGATTTCCTCTTCGGAATAACCACTCATAAGCAAAAAGCGGATGGACTCTGCATCGGTCTTTATTCTGTAATAATGTGTCTCATCGTACAATTTTTCACAATATTCCTTACCCATCTCTTCATATGTTCCATTTGGAATTCCAACGTCTTCAAATGCTTTGCTTATTTCATCTGCCCATTCGCACGAACTGTGAACTTTACGAAGCTCATCAGGTGTAATCGTTGCAAGCCCATTGCTCAAAATAACTCCTCTTGGTATTATCCCAATTTCACCATTCTGACTGCAGGAAACATCAAAAACAGCTCCCCGATCTTCCGCCCTCACATAAGAAAGGTGGATGCTCGCATCCTCGTGTTTTTCACGTTTAAATTCTTTTCCCCACTTACTACCATGTAAAATTGCCGACATGCCAGCACTAAAGGTCTGCTGGACACTTTGGTTGATTATAGATTCCAACTGAGTGTTTCGCTCAACAAGAACAGCTATCTGTGTTTCTGCATCCGAATACCCAAAAACGATATTGCTTGGTTCCTCTAAGTATCCGTCCTCGTCAACCAAATCCGAATCCTCAGCGCTTAAAATTCCTCTAAATTTCATATAAAGTTCTTTATAGCGCTCATACTCTACAAAGAATCTTTCGTAGCTTTCTGCCTGTTTTATGCATTCTTCGCGCAAATCGTGCAATTTCGATAGCAAAGAAGTAAGTTGAGCGTATACATCTGGGGATCGCAATAACGAGCGACTTCTATCCAGAACTCGCTTCGCTTTTTCTATTTCATTCTTATTAAGACCGCTACAGAATTTCAATCCTTCCAGTTCATCAATAATCTCCTCGCATTTTCCCAAAATATCTCGTCCAAGACGTTCATAATCAATTTGAGACTCATTATGTACATCGGCATTTTCAACCAAAGGTTTCAATAGGAACTTCATCTCTCCTAATGCAGCAATCTGAGCTTCTATCTCTTTCAAAGTGGTCTCATCAGCCTTTTTGATTTTTAACTGTTCCTGCATATAGGCATGCTCTCTTTCGATCTGCTCTACCAGTCTTACCAATTTCTGAATGGCATCCGCTGAGTAAATATCCAAATTTTCAATTGCCTCTGAAATGCGTGGTCTATAATCAGCCAAGCCTTTAGATCTGATAACTCGATCCAGTTCCCTAAGAAATTGTGTAAACGCAATAAGTTGCTTCTTCCGCTCTTTTATTTCAGTTTCAAGTGTTTCAACTTTCTTGTCTATAAAGGTTTGCGAAATAGTCATATCCGGAGCGTTCCCTTGAAGTTTCGACAGATCGGCTAAAGAACTACACTGACTCACTTGGGAAGAATACCTATCGCAGTTTGCCAAGCATGTGTTTTTTTCCGCACCAATGCCATCTATTCTGGCGCGAATTTCACTAACAAGAGCCTCACATTGACTGACATAAGCCTTCATATCATAAGTTCCAAAAGAAGTACTAATGGAAACTTCTGCTTCCCGCACCATTGCCCCACAACGGCTTTGCGCATCTGTGTATTTCTTTTTCTTGTCATCGGCCTGCTTATTAATTTGGTCCTTCAAATCACGAACACGCCGAAGTTCATCTGATTTCCCATTTTCCAAGAGACGTCTCATCTCTTCATCAGCGCGAAACCTCTCCCTAGCGCTATCTATCTGCTCGGAAATATAGCTGTAATCTTTACCCGCACACCATGCCGCATTTGAAACGGTTACATTAATTTGGTTCCCTGACACGGTGGCATGTACGCCCCATTGAAAAGCAGAAAAACGCGATAAAATTCCTGCGGCTTCCTCCGAAGATCCAGCTGAAAATGTGTAGTATTTAGGCCCACTCATCTGTATCATCCTCCTTTTTGGTAACTGTTACATTGGTTCTTGGCACTTCTGTCCGTTGCGCCGGAACAGCCTGCACCTTCGTTTGCGGCAAAAGTGCAACGCTGCTAACAATATCGTCTCGGCCTGTCGCTCTCTCATACGAAATAACTTGTATTTTTTCGTCAATTCCTCGCCGTAGAACGTCTAGATTGTTTTTCAAATTTTGAAACGCATTCTCAGTATCGTCTAAAATTGTCTTGTATCGATCCGCAAGAATGTATTGTAGTAGTTCATGCACTTCGGGACTTGAAATATAATCCGCGAGAGCTTTGTTTCCATTAACACCTACGCTACTCAAATGTTTTGCATGTCCCAAAAGAGTATCTGCACGACCACCAAACTGGAATCTAACTTTTTTATCAACTGAATTCAAGCAGAATAAATATGCTTTGATGTCTGGCGCCGACTCCGTGTCTTTCAATGATTCATTCAAGGCATCAATCAATGGTTCAGTTTTAACTTGCCCCACTTTTACAACACCTTCGTAACGAAATACTAATTTATCCAATAATGAAGTGTGAAAAATAAGGCTTATAAGATCGTTGTATCTCCGTTGAGTCAAATCATCCCTCTTAAGATAGGCATTCGATACAACAGTTCGTATGTAATCCATTCCTTCTTTAGAGTTCCTTATCTGCAAACTGCGATAATTTAATATTGCCTTACCCAGTATAGCGAATTGATAATAGCACAGATTATCATAATAGGTTTCTCCCGAAGTCGACCAATAACCATCTTCACAGTCATATGATCCGCGGACAAGTTTCCAAAACGCATCATCGTCATGTATAGCCGAAATAAACTCATTTTTCGTGGCAACTTGATCGTCAACCACACTTAGGTGCTGAATAAAATCTGTTCCAAAGTCGGTTACTTTATTATTCTCATCTATATAGATATATCTGCCGCCCGTCTTCTCAAAAATAAGGCGAGAAAGTTCAATTTTACGACTATCATACCCTTGGAAGAAATACTGACATGTCTGCTTGTTGTATAACGATATCAGCTCATCCATTCCCGACATGGAAGTTGAGCATAATTTAGAAACATATTCAGCGGGCGAGTTATAAGAATAATTGGCATCTCCTATCCGCCAACACAATGCTGTAGACTTCGTAAGACCATATTCCTTGAAATACCAATAAAACCCAGACATGACCCCACAAATGTCATTGCTAGCAGAATTGATTTCACTTAAGATACGCGGTTTTTTCTTATAGAGTTCTGTCAACTCCGAATCAATTTTCTTCTCCGATATGCAACGCAGATAGTTTTCATAATCGAGTTGAAACTTAATTCTGCCAGATTCATCTTTGACAAAGATACTATCAACTGCACAATCGTTATATAAAACCTCATGAAGCACCTCGAACTCTCTCAAATTAAGACCATATGTCGCTCCCTTGTAGTAGAAAGATCTTGCCTTGAATTCCATAGTTTGATCCAAAGTTTGAGAAGAATTTTTTTCTATTGCTCTTTCTGCAGCCTGGGTTAAAGCATCATCACCAGTAAACAGATGCACCGCATCATTATCCTTAGAAAAAACAATCCCGCATTGACATCTGACTTTTCTATTTACTACCTCGCCATATCGCCATTGTTTACATTTATCGCAAAAATACGCCATATACTGCACTTTTGTATTGCGCTTATACTCCTCAATAAATCCAATAATGGCAGAATCATCAGCGCTACCCTCATATCTAATCGAAACAAAGGTCGTCGACTGTTTCTCAAGCCTTTTAATGATAGCATCCTGATTGATTGGAACGAGTACATCATCAACATACACTTTCCATTTTGTACGGAATGAGTTGCGACAATGCTCGTTGTACTCTTTAATTTTAGGGTCGATAATTTCCTCAATGGTTTCTTCACTTGGTCTCTTTCCCAATTCGGCAAGTTCAGGAAATTCCGAATATAGGATCTGCTTTTGCTCTAGACTCATTTCATCAAAACCAGGCAATTCTTCATTGCCTGAAAAAACGAGCTTCACATAGTACTCAGAATTCCTCGCATCGAAAAAAATATCTATTGATTTAATACTGTTTTTTCTCATTGCATTTTATATTGGAAAATGAAATAGTCACCTGTTGCAGAGTCGTAATTAACGGCACCCGACAACACTTGGTCTGCTTTAATCCTTGATCCGAAATGGAAACTTTTATTAGAGCCTACAAGCCTATCAATTACACTTATTATTTTCGAACTAAGCTCACTAAGCTGTCCAAAAAATTCCTCCCAACTACTGCGGACGTATATGGCCTTCAGTCCCTTCATATTTTTTATCAAATCATTAGCATTCGCAATAATATCTGCATCAGCGTCAACTTCACGAATCTCTTCTGAACAGTATGGTACTCGTAAGAAATTATCCAAGGCTTGATGCAATTGTTCGCAGCAGTTTTCGGAAGCTATTAGATATTGAATCTCTTCAATTTTCAAATTTAGATCTTGATTTTTTATAAGGAGTAACAATTTATCCAATTTGCCGCTATTCTTCCAATAGTTGCAGAGTAAAGAAGTGCCCTCCTCATTTTTTTCCACGCTATTGAGTAGACGTGCAAATTTAAAAACTTTTAAATCATCATCATCCATTCTCATTATGTTATCCCAACCTCAATTCAAGTTCTTCATCGATATAATCCATAGTCGCCTTCAAGCCGATTTCACTATGGTCAAATAAAAATTTACCGACAGGAACGCTCATCAATTTTTCTACACATGAAACAATACCTCGACCGCCAAAGTTAAGGACTTCCGAACGCTTAACGCATTCTTTGATATACTCTTCCGCCGCTGGGGTTAAAGACAGAATAAGCTGACTGTCATTTTCATCCTTAAGACTAGCGCAGAACTTCTTAATTGTCGATGCAGCAATTCTTTCTGCAATATTGGGCGAGATGAAATTAAAAACCAAAATGTTCTCTTCACCAATACGTCCCAAAACCTCTCTTCTACCGATTCCTTCAAAATAACTAGTAACACGCTCTCGAACACACCTTGCCACGAATGCATTAAACGCTTCCGTGGAAGTTGCGTATTCAGTAGCATTAATTATCCCTAACTCTTTGTAGTATTTTATAAAAATATCTCTATTGGCCATATTAGAGGTAAGACCTACAAACGGCGCACGTTCTTCTTCAAGTTCAAGCCAACGTTTGAGAAGTTCGGATTTTTTCTCATCCAAACTCTCATCCATCTTTGCGGTTATTTCTTCAATCCTCCCATCAATACGTCTAACGTTTGTCTTCTGAATATTTCTGTCCACGGCATCGGCGGTAATGCCAAGGTTTGATGTAAAAATAATTATTGACTGTGTAAATGAAACGGTTTCCCCTTTGCCATCGGTAAGACGACCATCTCCAAGTATTTGTAAAAACTTATCCCAAATTCTTGGAGATGCTTTTTCGATCTCATCAAACAAGACAATCGAGAATGGTTTTTGCTTGATAGCTTTTGTCAGTTCACCACCAGCTTCATAGCCCACATATCCGGGAGGTGCACCAAAAAGTCTTGCATCTGTATGCTCTTCTCTAAATTCACTCATATCAAAGCGAATGATGCTATCCTGGCTCTGGAAAATTTTCTCAGCGATTTGTTTAGAAAGCTCCGTTTTTCCTACACCGGTCGGGCCTGCAAAGAAAAATATAGCACGAGGGCGGCGATCATTTTTCTTGCTAGAATTTACACCCGTGACTGCAGCTTTTAATGCTTCCGTCACTCTTACTATTGCGGAACCTTGCCCCTGCACTTCTTCTTTGAGCGAAGCGGACAAGCCCTTAATGGTTGAGCGCAATCCCTTATCTCTCCAAGGATCATAACTCTGACCGACATCAAATTTGAAAACCGTTTTATCAATATACTCCAACCTTTTCAAAGATGGAGTATTTTCCTCTTGATTTTCTTCTTCGTTTTCAATAAACGCTTTTAACTGCTGGAGTCGTCTCAATGAGTAATTCTCCGTATAGGCAGAGAACTTTTTAATTTTTATTTCCAACTCTTCATCCGTGATTGGATACATTATACGACGCAACTCAAGTCGATAGAACGTCTCCCTGAATTTACTATCTGGTGTAGGCAAAAAAAACTTTTTTAAAGCTGAGTTATTATTCTCTGATTCGAACCATGTTGGAAGGTCGTTCATCTTATCTACGAACAACATGAGCTTACATTTGGTGCCTTCAAGTTGCATCGCATTAAAGAGAATCATTAACACCGAATTTTCTTTCTCGGTTGGGCTACCGGGTGTAGTCATATATCTTGAAACGTCAGGAAGAATAAACAAGAACGGTTTTGCATCACGATATTGACTTTGAGAGTTTTTATCCTCAAACTCAGCCATAGCATCATAGATCCGCCTCATATCCTTGGTTATACCTGCTTGGAGGTTTTTCGTGGAAGATTCGTCTATTTTTTTAGAGTAGGATTCCCTATAATACTCCAAGAACAAAGCAATATTCGGAGAGGGAATCTTTTCCCCAGTGGATGCGAATACTTTTTTGGATTCATCAGAAAAAACAAATGAGTTGAACCAGTTCTCGTCATATACGGCAGAAGTGTCCGATGGATTATCTTCATCATCGAAATTTCCCCCTTCAGAAATCGCTTTGCCACTCAATTTTGTATGGTCATAATAGACCACGCAATAATCTTGTCCATATATTTCTGCAATAGCCTCGTGTAATGGCAAATACTTATAGCCATCATCGGTTTCAATTGGTTGCAAATCATTTACATTCCCTTCGAATACAAAATTATTAAATGTTCGTATATACATTTTAAGGTCGTTTTTCCATTTGATATTATATTTTTCCATTGTTTATCTCCTTAATAGCCGTCATTTACAAAAATATTTCACAATAGACCAATGTATAATCTAGTTCATCACTACCTATGAACAATAATATGCGTAGCCCATTCATCCGTTTTTTTTACATCTAATAGTGTAATAGGTGAACCTATAGTGGATAAATTATACCATAATTAGGCTTAAAG
>CAZUET010000023.1:10027-16782 GCA_964619685.1 uncultured Christensenellaceae bacterium | reverse complement strand
GCATACCATTTTATATGAAAAAAATTTTAATAACGCTCATGTTAATAGTATTATGCACTACATTGTGCTTTGTGGGGTGTGTAGAAAATGTGGACCAAGAAAAAACTTATAAACCTCAAATAACATTGAATTATGTAGTAGATGACGAAAACATCCAATGCAAAGAAAGGATTGAATATACTTCCATGATCACAAGCGATCAAATACTACTTCAATTCAATCCGTTAGCATTTAGGGATATAGTTGTTGATGACAAATTGATAGATGAGTGCTACCCAAACGGAGTAAGCTATTGTGAGGTCAATATCTTGTCTTTATCGGTAAATGGTACCGAAAAAAGCTACCGTATATCAAATAATATGCCCATTATCGAGGTCGATTCTAAGGTTTTATACGGAGAAGATAGCATTATTGAAATGGAATTCGAGCTCAAACTCCCCAATATTATTCATAGATTCGGCTATAATGATAAGCTATATAATCTTAGCGGTGGTTACTCATATGTTTGTCCTATCATCGACGGAGAATATTCACCGCGCAGATATTCGGCGGTAGGAGAGAACGAATTGTTGTTCATGACCGATTTTACGGTAACGGTAACCCTTTCCAATAAGTTGATTATGGTGAATAGCGGAGAGCGAATCGATCTAAAAAAGGAAAACGGATATAATACATACACGATAAAAGCGAATGATTCACGGGATTTTGCACTAATGTATGGTTACGACTTTGTAACCCGACAGATAGAATATGATGACACAAAAATAACCTATTACTACTTAAAGGACTCAACCCCCTATGTCGAATTAGAACAAGCGAAGTCTGCTCTTAGCGTGTTTGGTGAATTGTTTGGAAAATATGAGCGAAAAAACTTGAGCATATTATTAGCACCATTTCCGTGGGGTGGAATGGAATATACCGATGTTGTATTGATAAGCAGTTCGATAAATGAATCAAAAAGGGAGAGCGTTATAGCACACGAGATTGCCCATCAATGGTGGTATATGAAGGTTGGTAATGACCAAGCCTACTCGCCGTGGATAGATGAGAGTTTAGCAGAGTTTTCGACAGCACTCTATTATCTAAACACTGATCGTGGAGCCATATTCGAGCAGTATAGAACAAAAGGACTAACAAGTCTTGAAAATCGACTAATAGCAGGTAAACCCTATAATATAAATGGTAGCGTGTATGATTATACCGAAGACGATTATGCCGATTGTGTATATACATTAGGTTGCTTAATGTGGATAAATCTATACTCAATAGTTGGTCCGAAATTAACAAACCGTCTTTCCGAATATGCTCAGAAAATGTCAAGCACCATTGCAACCGAAATAGACCTTGCAAAAATGGTCTTCAAAGGCTACGAAACACTCATGCAAGCCTGGCTTCAGGGCGACGCCCTTACCACCTTCTCACCCAAATAAAGCACAATGCAGTCATGTTGAGATATTTATATTCTAATTCTATTTACTTAATCCGCACTTCTTGGCTAATGTGGCGAAAATTGGAAGGCTTCTTGATAGCATATCGGGATCGACGCAGTAAGCTATGCGAACCCAATTCGATATTCCGAATGATTCAGACGGAACGAGCAATAAGCCTAATTCCTTTGCTTTGTCGATAAATTGAGAATTATCTATGGGGGATCTTACGAATAGATAAAATGCTCCCTTTGGTTCTATTACGGTAAAGCCGTATTGTACAAGTGCAGAATATAGCTTATCACGGTTGGCTCTATACAATTCCAAGTCGGCTGTCTGACCTAAACAATCGGCAACGACACGCTGGAATAGCGAGCTTGCACAAACATAACCCAATGAACGACCTGCTCCGCAAATTGCAAGATATAGATTGTGGCTTTCCTCGATTCGCGGTGAAACCGCTATGTAACCGATTCTTTCACCTGCAAGCGAAAGCGACTTTGACCACGAATAGCATACAATAGTATCGTCATACATATTTGGAATGTATGGGACGACTGTATTATCATATACAAGCTCTCTATATGGCTCATCCGCTATTATGTAAATATGTTGACCGTTGTTTCTATATTTATTTAAAAGCTCGACAAGTGCATTCAGTTCACTTTCCGAATAAACATTACCTGTAGGATTGACGGGAGAATTAATGATGATACCGACAGTTTTATCGGTAATTAGATTATCAAGTCCGTCTAAATTTAAGCCGAAACCTTCATTCGGTTTTTGAATTTTAATAACACCGCCCGCACTCTCTACAAAAACCTTGTATTCGGGAAAGAATGGTGCAAATACAATAAATTCATTTTTTTGGTCATCACAAAGTGCTTTAAAGACTATGCTCAATGCCGCAGCGGCACCTGTGGTCATATATATAAGTTCGGGCGGAATATTGCCATTATACTCGCTTTTTATAAAGTCGGAGATTTTCTTACGAACTATCGAGTCGCCCTGTGCAGATGTATACAAGTGTGCAGTGGGATCGTCGGCTAATTGCTTAATTTTTTCGTTTATCGATTTTGGGGCAGGAATATTGGGATTACCGAGCGAAAAGTCGAATACGCTATCTTCACCGTACAAATTAGCATGAGCTCTGCCATATTCGAACAATTCACGGATTACCGATCTATTGCTACCTAATTCAAGCATTTTTTTATTCATAACCATTACCTGCTATATTACAAAATTGTAGTCAAAGTATTTATAGGGGTCAATATCGTCTGATGACTCGATGCATATTGGATAATGCACGCCTTCATTTAGAAAATCGGAGTACTTATCTGTAATATGACCATATAAGTTGTTCGATACACGAATATTAAGTCTTTTTATAACGCCCGAAGTGTCTGGGGCTATCGTTATTTTTTTTACCGCTTGTGCAATAGACAAAAGAACGAACTTATAAGAATACCTACTTACAGATGAAATACCGTCATCGGTGGTTTCTATCCAATTAGAATCTTGACGGCGTGATCTGCGTTCTCTGACCAATTCAGCCATACCGAGCCTTGTCAATTCGCTATAGACCTTGACCTTGTTTTTGTCTTTTTTACACTCATCACTTAGAGCCTTGATAAGGGCATTATTGTTTTCCGCATTATCCATAGTCAAAAAGTCTATAATTATCGGTCCGCCTATATTTCGTAGAGAGATAAGTCTTGCAATTTCCTTTGCTGATTCTATATTAATCTTGAGCAGTGCTTCATCTTTTTTATGTCGATAAGCGGAATTACCGGAATTGACATCTATCAAGGTGCATGCCTCTGTATAATCGAATCTAACATTAAGATTTTTATCATTCAAAACTATTGTTTTGTCAGTAATATCCTTAATGGTACTTATTAAATAATCGAGAGAAATAAGCTCTTCGTTTAAATAGGTTATATTATCTATTCCAAGCTTATCTGCTTTTTCTACAATTTCTCTATCATTGGTATACAGTTCGTCAACGGTGGGTAAATAGTCCTTATAGAACACCTCTTCCATGCTTTCACCCTTAGCGATAAGCCCTACCGATGCTTTAGATAGATATTGGTGCCTAATCGTCAGCCATTTATCGATGAGTATTTTTAGGTCGCTGATAATGTAATTAAGATCGACCTTTTTGGCAAACGAGCGAATAATGATACGTCCCGATCCTAATTTAGATTGCAAAATGCCGAGGAATTCGTTTTCTTTTTCTTTAAGCTCCTTCTTCTTATTAAAAGGAAGTTTTGAGCTATAATTTATCTCGACCTTATCTTGTGGCATAAGTATAACGGTAGGAGATGAAAGACTTATTTTATCGGTAGCCTTATACCGTTTACCGTCATGCTCGTCGGACGAAATCTGCACAAGAATATAGTCGCCCTGTGAATAATTACCCGATATGAATAGATCGTTATCAAGTCCGACATCCACGAATGCAACGCTGTTAGAAACGCTATTGACGACCTTTGCCCTATATATATCGTTAAGGTGTATTGGCTCGCTCTCGATAAAAGAAAAGTCACTCAAAGCAATCCATGGTTTTCTATCGATAAATAAAGCCATAAGTGCTCTGTTAGCGTTTTTATCTATTATTCCGACTGTGCCGTTGTGAATCGTCTTAATATCGAAGCTCATTACTTATTTAAACTCTCTAAATATGTATCGACATCGACGAGCTTTCCGCCCTCTTGAACATATTGAGCTATTCTTGTAACCTCGTCGGGAAATGTTTCAATACCGAATGCCCGTGATAGCGAAACGGCTAAAACATCCGCTCTCATGTTAACGGCATTTATGCACACATCTATATAATCTTCTCCGCAGTGAATACCCTTGATATCGGGAATAATATCCCTCTTTTTATCTGGCTCCTTACGAGTAGGATAATCTACTACAAAACTGTCATTATGAATTAGATTTTCAATTTCCTTTGCTTTATCTAAGGGCTTTGCTTTAATGCGGTAATCGGCATAAACTACCTTACCTGCAAGATTAGGATTTTTAGGAATATAGAATGCCTTGATTCCTTCCATTCCCTTGATACAAGCGGAGTTGTATTTAGCCAAAAACTGCTCGGGGTTTTCGTTAGTTTGAACTGTTACATACTCGCATGTGCTAAATGTTGCCAATGGAAGAGGAATACCAAGTTTGGTTAGCATATGCGGATTAAAACCCTGTGAAAACTGTACATCGATACCTGCACGGCGGAATGTTCTATTCATATGGCGAAGCACATCGATATGAGATAAAAAGACCGCTTTATCCTTTTTAAAATATTTTAAAGTAATCATTTGTCACCCCACTCGTTGCAGCTGCCCAATTTTTTAAAGCCACAGCCTTTACAGCCCTTATTACAGCTTTCGGTTGCAATGCCTTGCTCGGACAACTCCTTTTCACGTAAGAAATATTTTTCGGTAACGCCAGAATCGATAAAGCTCCAAGGAAGCTTTTGTTCTACATTCCACGCACCTGTATATTGTGTAGCCTCTATACCGCAGTCGGAAAGTGCTTGCATCCATACATCGTATTTAAAATGCTCGGTCCAACCGTCCATTTTTGCGCCATTAGCGTAGGCACGCTCTATGACATCAGCCAATTTGCGGTCGCCTCTTGCAAACACGCCCTCAATTTGGCTTGTAGTGTTATCGTGGTATTTGAAGTTTACACACTTGACCTTTTTTAGCTCGCCTGCAAGATAGCGTTGTTTTTCAAGCATTTCTTCGGGGGTGATTTGTTTAGCCCACTGGAATGGAGTAAACGGTTTAGGCACGAATACAGCACAGCTTATCGTGATATTAGGCGCACCCTTTCCACCATGCATTTCTTTATATTTCCATTTAATACGCTTACATATCTGAACAATGCCGTCAAGGTCCTCTTGAGTTTCGGTAGGAAGACCTAACATAAAGTACAGCTTTATGCTTTGGTAACCGCTTGAAAATGCATATTCGACCGATCTAATAATGTCATCATCACTGACATTTTTATTGATGACGTCTCTAAGTCTTTGAGTACCTGCTTCGGGTGCAAAGGTAAGCGAGCTTTTTCTTGATTCGTCGCTAAATTCACCCTTGAAGGTATCTAAACGCAGTGACGGCAATGCAAAATGAACATGATATTGCTCGGTACACGGTTTAAGAGCAGGAATTAGGTCATATATGCCCATATAATCGCCTGTTGAAAGGCTGGATAGAGATATTTCTTCAAAGCCTGTTTGCTTGACAGTTTCTTCACAAAGTCTTACCACAGTGTCGACCTTCCTATAGCGGATAGGTCTATACCAAAAGCCTGCTTGACAAAATCTACAACCGTTAGAGCAACCACGGTACAATTCTACCATTGTTCTATCGTGTACAGCCTCGATATTCGGCACAATTTGTTTTGTCGGATAGTAGCATGTATCGAAGTCCTTGACAAACGCCTTTTTTACGATTTTGCGGTTTTCGGGAGTATTTAATGCCGGCACATATACGCCGGTGATATTTTGAGCCTCTTCCAAAAATGCTTTTTTATTGAAGCCGATTGCTTTATGCTTTTCGTACAATTTAAGTATTTCGGGAATCATCTCTTCACCTTCGCCGACATTCACGAGATCGAAGAAATCGGCGAATGGTTCGGGATTGACAGAGCATGGACCTCCCGCCATTAAGATGGGGTATTCTTCCCCTCTATCCTTTGATCTAAACGGGATTTGAGCAAGGTCGAGCATATATAAGATATTGCTATAAAGCAACTCGTATTGGACTGAAAAACCTACTATATCGAAATTCTTTAAAGGGGTAGATGTTTCGAGTGAGAAAAGCGGATAGTTATTAGCTTTAAGTATTTTACCGAGATCGTCGGCAGGAGCGAAACATCTCTCGCACTCGGCATAGTCGAGATCGTTCATTCTATGGTATAGGATCTTTAAACCTAAATTCGACATACCGACCTCATAAAGATCAGGCATACACATACAAACTCTTACACCGTTTCCTGTCATTTCGGGTTGATTAGGCTCACCGCCTGTATATCTTGCAGGCTTTTCTGCCTGTAATATCAATTCACGCAATTTTTTATCCATAATTATCCTTTTATTGCCAACGCTGCGGCGCCGATTATTCCTGCATCATTGAAGAAACGAGCAGTTTTGATATAAACATAGGGATTATTTTTACCACCGTAAGCTAAGGCGTTTACCTTTTCTTCCAACGGCTTAAATATTCTTTCACGCATACTTATTCCACCACCCAAAACTATGACCTCGGGGCGGAAAATATTGACATAGCTGACCAATCCTTCAACGATATCGTCGATATACTC
>CAZUET010000023.1:0-9927 GCA_964619685.1 uncultured Christensenellaceae bacterium | reverse complement strand
GGCGGAAAATATTGACATAGCTGACCAATCCTTCAACGATATCGTCGATATACTCATCTATCATAGCGGAAACCTGTTTATCGCCTGCATCCTCTGCTTCAAAAACTGTAAATCCGTTCAAGCCTTTTTCGGCAATGATCTTTGCGATGATACCGTCGGGATTTTCGTTAGCGATAGACTCGGCCCTTCTTAAAAGCGAGCTTGTAGATGCGTACAATTCCCAACAGTCATGACGACCGCAAGCACATTTTAAGCCTCTTTCCTTGACTCTGATGTGTCCGCCCTCGGTACCTGCCGAGCCGTTACCTAAAAGCATTCTGCCGTCGGTAATTACAGCCAGACCAACACCTGTACCAATGGTTATTGCTACAACATCCGAATAGCCATTAGCTACGCCGAAATACCATTCACCGAGCAATGCACAGTTAGCATCATTAGCAACAAAACACGGTTTTCCTGTCAGCTGACTTAATTTTTGACAATACGGTACATTGTACCAACCGATATTTGCTGCAAAGGGAACGTTTCCGTTATGAGCAGTACCGGGTACACCGCTACCGATAGCTTTGATCTCATTAAATTTGATATTACCATCTTTGGCGGTGTCGAAGCACAGCTTTGCAATGTCTTCAATAGTTTGCTCGGGGTTGCCGATATTTGTTTTGATGGTTCTTTTTGCTAAGATCTCGCCATTGTCATTTACAAGTCCTGCTTTTATGGACATTCCGCCTATATCGATACCTAAATACATTTTATTCTCCTTTATTCACCTGCAACGGTAACACCCTCGATCTTGACAGCCTTAGGACCTTTATAGGCTCTCGAAGAATAGTTTTCCGAGCTGAAAGTCATATTGTTTTGTAGTTTTAAAAGATTTCCGTTTACCGAACCGCCTGTTATCGGGGTAACCGTTCCGTTTTGATAAAGATAAGCGAGCCTTATTTCTCCGCCAAATACACCTGTAAATGAGTCGCATTGGAAGTCGGAGAAAGCCACCACATAAAGTGTGTTTTCACTTAGCATTTCGGACATTGGGGTGGAACCTAATGGAACCTCGATCGATTCGTATATTCCTGTAGGCTCAATGCCAAGATAGCGACAAAAACGAGTAGCACCAACTATTGACATTACCTTACCATTGTCGATCAATGCTCTATCTTTCATTCTTATACCGTCCGCACTGAACGGAGCTGTGGCTTTAAGATCTATAGTTAGGGGATGCTTTCCGTTTTGAATAATATCGCCCACCTTGTAATCGGAGTAGCTCATATATACATAGTTGGCAGAAGCTCTGTCGAGATAAAATCCCAATAGCAGACCTATAAATTGACCGTCGAGCATTACGTCATATGTACCGGTTTTTAATGTCTTTACTGCCTTTGCTCTATCACGGGCGGAGTTAAGACTTTCGGTAACAAGCTCCTTGATAGCGTCCTCGTCAAGTTCGTCGTAATCGAATGGAACATAAAGCTCTACATCCTCGGGTTCCTTTGCTTGAGTTACGAATTCTCCTGTAATTCTATGTGAATTATAGCGGATATCTCCGCCCGACGATGTTACGGTATGAATGTGAACAGCTTCGGCAAAGATTTCGGC
Organism: uncultured Christensenellaceae bacterium; assembly: GCA_964619685.1. Classification (GTDB taxonomy): domain Bacteria; phylum Bacillota; class Clostridia; order Christensenellales; family CAG-1252; genus RUG14300. The sequence goes on along the minus strand of CAZUET010000023.1, from coordinate 8,331 downwards.
TGAATTTATAAATGCCGAGTCGGATTTTTGGGTAAAAAGAGCATTTGCGGTTCTTTGAGCCAATTCCAATATATCCTCTTTATCTTTTGTGAGATCGCACACCTGAGATTCTGGGAGATTAAATGAGGGATTAGGAGCGTTTTTTGCACTTTCTATACATCCGCAAAGCTTTATTTCGATTTCTTCTCTTGTCAAAAGCGGTGATATCGTTACGGTAGATTGACCCTTTTGGTCTGAGCCAACGGGAATAAGCACAGTCACGGTATATAATTTGACCTTTTTGGCTCTTGATAGGTCGAGGGATGAGCGAACATAAAATAGCTCTCTCGTTTCCGTAACCTTTTCGTTGATACAGTATTCCTTAATCTGATGCTTTTTAAGCAGTGATAATAAATATTCTAACATAATGTACTCCTAACCTAAACGGATTTTAGCCTTGATATAAGGACCGCCATCCGAAACTTTGACCCATTCCTTGTAGCCCTTTCCGCAGAAGCCACTGCCACAAAGTTCGGGTGTTTTACTGACCATAGAAATGGATTTTAATAAATCGGGAACATAGCCTGTCATTACGATAGGCGAGAATACCTTACCTGTCAAAGCTCCGTCCTTGATTTCTCTTGCCATATTTACCATGAGCTGAATGCCCCAGTTTTTTGGGTCTTCCATACCGCTGAAAGGGTTTTCAAGTAAAAATCCGTATTTGACTGAACGGATCATATCCTCGAGATTGTCATTACCGCCTTCAAAATATGTGTTAGTCATTCTTGTATAAGCCTTACGCTCGAAGCTTTCTCTTCTACCGTTACCGGTAAGCGGTACGCCGAGTCTTTTTGCACTTAATGCATCATTGATACCCGAAACCAATATACCTTTATCGATTATTACGGTATCGGTAGCAGGTTGTCCTTCGTCATCGAAGAAATAGCTGCCGCACTCATTCCATGCCCCTGCACCGTCATGCATTGTAACTAATGGTGATGCTACGCATTTACCGATAAAATCCTTAGCCAACGCTCTGTCCTTGACGAACATATCCTCTTCAACGCCATGACCGAATGCCTCGTGAGCTATCATTCCAGTGACGGATGGCGTACATATGCACTCGTATTCACCCGGGATGATAGGTGAAGACTCCAATAGATCCTCCATGCCACGCACTGTTTTGACTAATTCGTTCTCCATTTTATCCCATAAACCGATACCGCCGGGAGCAGAAATTCCCGAATAGTATTCCTTTATTTCGTCATCCTTTTTACCCATAGCCATTATAGCACCGCATGACCAAGCAACGGTCTGTTCAAGATCTTTTTTAGATGATAAAAATAGCTTTGTGAATATTCTATAATTAAATCTAACAGCGATATCGAGTATTTTATCGGATAGAGAAAATCCTCTCTCTCTTAGCATTTTTAAACGGGGAATAACATATTCGTTACCGAATTCTTCAATTGGAACGCATTCGGTATCCTTGATATAGCACTCCTCATCTTCGTCATAGAGAGCGATTTTAGTGCCGTCGTTATGTAGGAATAATTCCTTCAATGCACCGCTAATTTCGCAGGAAACACTATCGAAGTTATCCTCTGTGAGGTCGTTAAAGGAATATTCGGCATATTTACCGTCCTTGTATGCACGAACGGTAAAGCCTCTATTTGCCAAGAGCGTTTCCTCGTTAGCGGATATACCTCCCTTTGATAGACTGTAATTTTTACTTTCGGAGTCTACCGCAAGCACCGAAGCATATTCGTATTCGCTATTAAGTCTATTGATAAGCCGTTTAAGAAGTGGCTTACTACTTGATATAAATTGATTTTTCATATATTAGTCCTCTAATTTTTTCTTTATCATTCCAATTATCATATCCAGAGCAATCCTGTTATGTCCGCCCTCGGGAATGATTACATCCGCAACCCTTTTACTCGGCTCTACGAATCTTTCATGCATGGGCTTTACGGTGTTTAGATATTGAGTTACGACAGAGTCAAGATTTCTACCACGTTCCTCTACATCTCGAAGTATTCTGCGAACGATTCTAACATCGGCATCGGTATCAACGAATAATTTGACATCAAATAGATCAACAAGCTCTCTATTTTCAAATAGCAGAATGCCCTCTACAATGATTATTTCTCGGGGCTCGCAATGCTCTACTACATCGCTTCTACGGTGATTTGAGAAGTCATAGGTCGGGTGATTGATGCATTCGCCTCTTTTGAGCCTTTTAATATCCTCTATAAGAAGCTCGGTTTCGAATGCATTTGGGTGGTCATAATTGATTTTAGCACGATCTTCGAACGGAATATCCTGATGATCTCTATAATAGCAGTCCATACTGAGGTGGACCGATCTATCCTTGAAAATGCGTTGAATTTTTTCTGCAAGGGTGGTCTTACCGCTTCCTGTTCCGCCACAAATACCTATAACGATGCGTTCCATATTAAATCTCCTTATTTTTTATGCTTGAGCCAGCATTTTCTACACATAGCAACATATCTTTCGTTACCACCTAAGCAGACCTGTTCGCCTGAATACAGTACATTGCCATTATCATCAAGCCTTGCATTTACGGTCGCCTTTGCACCGCATTTACATATGGACTTAATCTCTGTAATCGATTCGGCAATTTCGAACAATCTTTTACTGCCCGGGAAAAGGTGAGTCATAAAATCGGTAGCCAATCCGAAGCAAAGCACAGGAATATCGAAATCAATAACTATCTGACCTAATTGATCGACTTGCTCGGCTGTTAAAAATTGACACTCGTCTACGATTATAACTTGACAATCGGTATAACTGCCTTGATAAAGCTCATAAATGTTTTCGTCAGAGCCTACCGCTAACGCTTCGGCTGTAAGACCGATTCTTGACTTGACGATAGTTGCTCCGTCACGAGTATCTACCGCAGGCTTTATAAGCATGACCTTCATGTTGCGTTCTTCGTAGTTGAATTTAGTTATCAACGCTTGAGCACTTTTTGAACTTCCCATTGCACCGAATTTAAAGTATAATTTAGCCATAGTATCTCCTTTTTTGGCGAAAGTAATTAATTCTCGATTAATAGTTCATTGTCGATAATTCATTAGCAATAGACTGTTATGGCATATCGGTATGACGCAACTTATTTGATATAATTACCACATACCGTCAATTATTGCAGTCAGACATGAATAATAACCGCTATTTGTAACATATTATTATCACCAATTATCATTTACTCTACAATGCCCTATTATAATAATTGTATAACATTTAATCATTAAGGTCAAGATATTTAAAAAATTTATAACAGCTTAATTTCTATACCCACTGATTCCTTTTTCATTTCCTTCTAATAAAAAGGGACACCCAATGAGCGTCCCGTCAACAAGTGTATTATGCTTTATTTTTTTAGTGCGAACGATAACCACTTAAACACTAAGCGTTAAGATTAGTCCGCCGTCAAATTTCGACTATTTCAATATGACAGCGGACAATTCTCTCGATTCGCCAACTATTTTTTCTTGAACAATTTTTTGAAGAAGCCTGCGATTATTGTACCGAGTTCTACAAGACCTTTCTTTTTGATAAGGAACCAGAATATCGAGAAACCGCCTATTCCTGCAACAGCAACGCTTCCTGTTGTGATACCTGCAATCGCTCCGCCCGAAAGCTTGTTATCAGCTTCAACGGTATCGCTAATTATAGGATCGACCGAGGTGAGCTTGTCAATCTGTAAATCATCGAGCTCGTTACCATTAGCGTCGAAATGCTTGTTACAAACGGTGCAATCCTTATGTCCCTTGATACCGTAATCATCCACACTTGGCGGAACCTCGTCAATCCACTTATCAAAGGTATGATCCGTTGTAGCTGTTTCCAATTCCGCCCAAGTCTTTTCTTCCTTAGCCTCATTGAAATACTTATCACATAATGAGCAGTGGTAGTATGCAACATTGCCTTTTTCGGAGCATGTAGCATCCACTTTTGCTATTATATCGCCGTATGTATGACCGTTTGAAGGAATTACCGTGCTTATAGCATTTCCGTCCTTGTCGAAGTGTTTTCCGCAGTATTCGCAATCCTTATGAGCTTTTACGCCTGCATTTTCACAATCTGCTTTACTTTCGACTATCCACTCGCCGAATTTATGAGCATCGGGATCGATCGCAATTGTGAGTTCGTCCAAGTTCTTCTCTACCTTGTTTTCGTCGAACCACTTTGAGCAAACACTACATTCATAGTGAGCCACCAAGCCTACGGTATTACAGGTTGGAGCCTTTGCATCGATAAGATCGGAATATGTATGACCGGCAGGAATGATGCTCCAAGTAAATATATCGGTAATCTCAATAGTTCCGTCCGCATCTTCATAGTATTTTCCGCAAGGATTTTCACCATAAGAGCAAACATAATATGATTTAACGCCTGTATCCGTACATGTTTTATCAACGCCGGTTATCAGTTTCAAATCATGCGTATGAGGTTTAACGTCTTCAATCATATATCCACAAATGGTGCAATGTACATCGATAAGCTCTGTAGCTTCTTCAGTATTTTTTATATGATCGGCATGATTGATCTTACCGTTATCCTTACAGCCATCTCTTGTGCATACATGCCAGTGACCGTTTTCGTCATTCGACCAATTAGATTGCGGTAGGTGGTTATCGTTTTTAGCGATTACGAGGTCTGCAATTTCAGAACCGTTACTATCAAAGTGCTTATTACAGATAGTACAATCTCTATGAGCCAGTTCGCCCTCGGTTGCACAGTTAGCAACACTGCCCGTTTGCCATTCGCCGAACAAATGTCCATTCGGGTCGATTGCGATAATAAGCTCGTCAGAGGTTTTCTCTATCTTATTTTCATCGAACAGCTTATGACATACGCTACATTCATAGTAAGCGGAGTAGCCTGTACTATTACATGTCGGATTGACCTTTGGTGCATATTCGCCGTATGTATGACCGAGCGCTTCAATGGTTATATCGAATATCAATGTTGACTTATCGGCAGCGTAATTCTTATTACAAAGTTCGCAATGCCAATGAGCCAATGAACCTGCACTCTCGCAAGTAGCATCCACTTGAGGAACGATCTTATCGGTTGACCATTTATGTCCGTAGTCTGAACTGCTCCAGCTTGAAGTTAAAGTAATATCATCGCTGACAGGTTGACTGAAATCATACAGTTGATCGCCTTTATACCAACTAAACGAACCGCACAATTCGCTTGGTACAAAAGCACATTCGCCTTTAACTAAAATGAGTGTAGCGTAAACAGTATCACCGTTTTTAAAGGTAACATAGACGGAACCGTCTAAGCTTGCATTGTTAATTGATCCGTAATACAAGCCTGCACGAACGGATTTCGAGTTATTAGAGTAGGTGACATCGGAATAGAAAGCAGTGGTTCTATCAATAACGCCATCTTCTCTTTGAATAATGCCCTCTTTTTCAAAGACCGAAGTATCGCTGATAAAGACTGTTCCATATACACGTCCGCCGTTAGCATACATATCCGCACAGCATATTGCCGAGCTTTCGGCAAGGTCCGTTGCAGAACAATCTACAATTGTACCGCCATTCAAAATAAGTATACTGTCACTGAGGCTCGTACTGGCTGCAAGACTAACTATGCCACCGCCAACAGATGCTTTACAGTTTTTAATAATACCGTCATTAATTCTAAGGTTTGCTGCAAAAACGCCGCCGGCAAAATTTCCAGCCTCGCAGCTGTCGATAACACCGCCATTAATAATAATTGTTGAATTTGTATAAGGAGATACAATTCCTCCGCCCATATCCGTTACGATGCATTTATATATGGTACCGCCCGAAAAGATAAGCTCCGCATTGTGTTCAACGAAAACTCCGCCGCCGCAGGAATCTCCTAAATCGGGAGAGAAAGAACCGGTACCGCCGGTAATTACTCCGCCTAACGGAATTGTTTTATCGATATGTGTAGCAGCAGGATTGCTATCAATTATTGTGAGTGATACATGTTTAGGTATGTTTATCACACTACCATTATTTTCAGATTGATACTTAAGAATATAACCATTCAGATCAAATACAGTGTCGACTACAAAACTTATGGTTTGAGAGGTTGTAATATCTCTTGTAAGTTTGATGACAGGAACATTATTTTCGACTGCTTCAAAAAGTGCTTGTGCCGTTGAAACATTTCCTGTTTTTGCAGTGATCTTTATCGCCGGTGACCAGCCGTAAGCGGTCAAGCCTTTTAATGTGTAATAAGTTGCTACTCTAAGTAAGCATCCGTCCATATCGCTATTTACTTTACCTAAATCGAAGCGATCTATCGTAGTATCTGAAGAGTATGTAATCAAGTCACCGTAAGTTGACCAAGTTTTGCCGTTATCCTTACTGATTTCCAATTGGAAATAGTCGTTTTCTCTTGCAGAATACTTAATATCTATGTAGTTGTAATCTCTTCCTACCCAAATAGTTGCTTCTGTCGTCGCACTGATAAGGGATGCAGAAGTAAAATAATTACTTTTCAGCACATTTGTATAGCACTGTGCCGAAACAATGGTATCGGATAGGTATAGAGTAACCAAACAACGCCATTCGTCTGCATTTGCACCGTTGCTACCAACTACAAGTGTTTTCTCCTCGATGCCCGATTCGATGCCCAATTCGGAACCCGAATGCCATGTACCGCCATCCTTTCTAAATTGCCATTCGTAAATAGGCTTGACTCCATTAGGACAGTAATTGTTTATGGTGATTGTAGCAGGGTTCTCGTCGCTTATTGTAAAGTGTTCGGGATCTACCGATATTATGGAAGGTTTAGCCATATAAAGCTTAACAGCTTTGGTTTTGCTATCTAATGATAGTTCGCCTATTGTACAGGTAACCTTTGCACGGAAATATTTGATACCAACACTTTCTGCTTCGCGAAGTGTTAATTCTTTACAATCAGTTTCGGTATCGAGCACTGCTTCGCCAAAGTCCTCCCAGTTTATACAGTCTGAAGACACTTGCCACTGTATGCTATAAGGATAATCAGCATTAGCGATAAGATCAATATTGAATTTTGCTTCTTGTCCGTCAATAAGCAGATTATCATTTAGCACATCGTCATTAATAGTAGGAGCATGTACGACGTTGACGGTAGATATATCATTATAACGAATAATATCATCGTGAGAGCCGTCTAAAAACTTATAAGTTAATTTACAACGGTAATAGGTAGTTTGTGCATCGTCTGTTAGATCTCCAAGATAGAAATCTGCAGCAGTTTGATTTTCGATATCCACCCAGTCATCACTGCCCTTTACCTTTTTCTGCCACTGTTGTAGGCATTGGATATTGGAAGTTCCGCCGTACATCCAACACGAAAGGAAAAATGTAGGATCGGTTTCAAGCGTTGTCAGTTCTCCTTCGGATTGTATATAGATTTCGGGCATTTGTATTACTGAAAAAGTATGAATATCGGAATAATATGTCTTTTTTTCTTTGAAATCGTTTATGGCACAACGAACCGTTATGCCGTCTAAGCTGTTCCTATAATTGACTTGAAGAGTTGATATGAAGTAATCGGGTGTCCAGGAAACTCCTCCGCCGGTGATAGTAAATCCATAATTCGTGAAATCCAAGTTTGGATGCTTTGAAATAGTCGCCCAGGTTTCTCCGCCATCCTCACTATACTCCCAATATACGGTCGTAGCGGATGTATATGCACCGCTCAAACTTGCACTAATAGAACCTTTTTCACCGCTTATTTCATATTCCGGTACAGATAGACTTCCAAGTGATGGCGTACCACGGTTACTAAGTATAATTTCGAAGGAAGCGTATTCAGGCAACAACGGTTTGTCGATTGGTATTATAACTTGGTAGACATATGCACGGTATTTCCAATTGAACATTTCTTCGCTATCGACAACCAATTGATAGTTTTCGTTTGGCTTATAAAAATCGGTTGCCCAATCCCAGCCGTTACCGTCGCCTTTATCGACCTGCCAACCGATAGTGTATGTATTACGCCAATCATCACGGTCATTTCTATCTATTGTTGCAGATAAGGTTAGCGTGTCACCAACCTTTACATAAGCAATATTAGGACTTACTTCCACCATCACCATAACACGAATATCACACCTAAACTCGCCCATAAGAGTAGCACCGCCATTAGTCCAGACCTCACAACTGTATGTATAGAATTCATGGTCAGCGGTTACATTCTCAATTTTATAGTCAAGTGTGCCATTCATTGTTAGCATATTTTTCGTATTCGTTCTGGTGTCTTGTTTATACCAATATGTGATAACATCATCCGGCAACTCTCGAGATTCGCTTCCGCCAAGCCTTGCTCTAAGACCGT
>CAZUET010000022.1:0-16985 GCA_964619685.1 uncultured Christensenellaceae bacterium | reverse complement strand
CTTCGACGGTGACCAGATGGCAGTCCACCTTCCTTTGAGCATCGAGGCACAGACTGAAGCAAGATTTTTGATGTTATCCACTAACAACATCCTTAAGCTTTCAGACGGTAAGCCTATTGTATCGCCTACACAGGACATGGTATTAGGTAGCTACTATCTAACCATCGTTAAGCCTTATGCACCTAAACAAGAGGGTGAATCCGAGCTTGAATATCGCCGTCGCACCGAGAGAGCATTTATGTCTGTCGAGGAAGCTAAGATGGCATATCAATGTAAGCAGATTGACTTACAAAGCCTTATCAAGGTTCGTGTTTCCAAGGAAATTGACGGCAAGGTATATAGTAAGTTTATCAATACCACAGTAGGTAGATTGATATTTAATGAGGCAATTCCTCAAGATATCAACTTCGTACCTCGTGAAACTCCCGAGCAAATGCTCGATCTCGAGATTGACTTCTTAGTTGGTAAGAAGCAATTACAACAGATTGTAGACCATTGCTACAAATATAAGGGATCTACAATTACAGCCGAGGTTCTTGATAAGATCAAGGCTCAAGGTTATAAGTATTCTACTATCGGTGCTTTGACGACCAGCGTATTCGATATGACGATACCTTCCGAAAAAGCGGCAAAGATCAAGGAAGCCGAAGAGCAAGTTGCTAAGCAACAAAAGCACTACGACAGAGGTATGATTACCGATGAAGAAAGAGAAGCTAAGGTCATCAAGATCTGGTCCGATGTAACCGACGATATCAAGTTGATGCTTAACGATACAATGGATAAGTTCAATAACATTAAGATGATGATGGACTCCGGCGCTCGTGGTAGTATCGAACAGGCAAGACAGTTGTCAGGTATGCGTGGTTTGATGAAGGATCCTTCCGGTAAGACTATTGAGTTACCTGTTAAGTCTAACTTTAGAGAGGGTTTGAACGCATTAGAGTACTTTATTTCTTCTCACGGCGGACGTAAGGGTTTGGCAGATACCGCTCTTAAGACTGCGGAATCCGGTTACCTTACAAGACGTCTTGTAGAGGTTGCTCAGCCTATCATCGTTATGGAAACAGACTGTGGCGACACTAAGGGCGTAGTAGTAGAAAGAATTACCGGTGCAAGAGATTCTACAATCGAAGCATTGAAGGATAGAATTATTGGTCGTTATTCCATTAAGCCTATCTGTAATCCCGAAACAGGTGAAGTTATCGTTCCTGCAGATACAATGATCACATTAGATCAAGCTAAGGCTATTGAAAACTGCGGAATCGAAAAGGTAAATATCAGAAGCGTGCTTGCTTGTAAGCATCCTTATGGCGTATGTGCTAAGTGTTATGGTGCTAACATGGGTAGCGGTAACCTCGTTAAGATTGGTGAAGGTGTTGGTTTGATTGCAGCACAGTCCATCGGTGAACCTGGTACTCAGCTCACCATGCGTACATTCCACACCGGCGGTGTTGCAGGTGCAGACGATATTACCACAGGTCTTCCCCGTGTACAAGAATTGTTTGAATGCCGTAACAGTAAGGCAGAAGCTATTATTGCTACCATCGCAGGTATAGTTACCCTTACCGAAACCGAAAAGCATGTAACTATCACAGTTACTCCTAAGGACGGCGGTGCTGCTTGCGAATATCAACCTCCTTATAATGCTAAGGTATTGGTTTCCAACGGTCAATATGTTGAAGCAGGTACACAGCTCACCAACGGTTCCATTAAGCTTAAGGAATTGTTACAGGTCAAGGGCTTAAAGGGTGTACAAGACTATTTGATTAAGGAAGTTCTTAAGGCATACTCCACAGCAGGTGTTGCTATTAATGATAAGCATATCGAAATTATTATTCGTCAAATGCTTCGTAAGGTTCGTGTTGAGAATCCCGGCGATACCGATTTATTACCCGGCGAGTTGATTGACGAGGCTAAGTACAACGAGATTAATAGAAAGGTTCTTGAAAACGGTGGCGTACCTGCTATGGTTAAGAGAACAATCTTAGGTATCACTAAGGCAAGCTTAGCAAGTGAATCATTCTTATCCGCAGCATCCTTCCAAGAAACTACAAGAGTTCTTACCGATGCGGCTATTAAGGGTAAAGAGGATCCGTTGCGTGGACCTAAGGAGAATATCTTACTCGGTAAGCTTATCCCTGTAGGTACAGGTTTGAAGCGTTACAATACAGTCAATGTATTGCCTGCAAGTAAGATTCAAGAAGCTCCTTTAGATATTCCTGATATCGAGGACGACGAAAACTAATTAATCGGCTTTGCATAAGGTAACCCCTTATGCAAAGCAATATTTTATAAAGGTAAATTTATATAATGGAAAGAAAAAATAGATTATTTACAAGTGAAAGCGTTACCGAAGGTCATCCCGATAAGGTCTGCGACAGTATTTCGGATGCAGTGTTAGACGAATTATTGAAGCAGGATGTTAATTCGAGATGTGCATGCGAAACATGTGCTACGACCAATACCGTAATGATAATGGGCGAGATTACGAGTAATGCGTCGATCGATGTCGAAAGTGTTATCCGTGATACTATCAAGAATATTGGATATACCGAGCAAGATATTGGATTCGATTTCCATTGCCAAATTATCAATAAGATCCATTCCCAATCTGCCGATATAGCTATGGGCGTTGATATGAGTAGAGAGGCTAAGAGCGGAGATCAATCTCGCTATGACCTTATAGGTGCAGGCGATCAAGGTATGATGTACGGTTATGCATGTACTGAAACCGAGGATTTAATGCCGTTACCGATTACATTGGCGCACCGCTTGACTGCTACCTTGACATCCGCTCGTAAATCTGGCGAAATAAAGTGGCTCCGTCCTGACGGAAAGGCTCAAGTAACCATAGAATATGATGAGAATAATAAGCCCATTAGAGTTCATACAGTGGTTGTTTCTACACAGCATGCCGAATATGTTAGCCATGACGAGATAGAGACTACAGTTATCGAAAAGATAATAAAAAAGGCTATACCTGCCGATCTTCTTGATGACCAAACAAGAATTTTTGTCAATCCTACAGGTAGATTCGTTATAGGCGGACCTAACGGAGATAGCGGTTTGACAGGTAGAAAAATAGTTGTAGATACCTATGGCGGTTATTGTCCTCATGGTGGCGGTGCTTTTTCGGGTAAGGATCCAACTAAGGTAGACCGCAGTGCGTCCTATTATGCGAGATACGTATGCAAAAATATCGTCGCAGCAGGACTTGCAGACCGCGTAATGCTCGAGCTCAGCTATGCTATTGGTGTAGCAAAACCCATATCGTTAAGAATATCCACATTCGGAAGCGGTGTTTTAGAAGATTCTAAGCTTGAGGATATCTGTACTAAGGTATTTGATTTCCGCCCGGCTGCAATCATCGACAATCTTGGTTTAAGAGCACCCATATATAAGAAAACGACCAATTACGGTCACTTTGGTAAGAGTGGGCTGGCTTGGGAGCGTACCGATAAGGTAGACGAGCTTAAAAAGCAAGCTAATATCTAATAAAGCGAATGGAATTAAAAGGAACTGTAGAAGGAATCGTATTTAGAAATGCCGAAAACGGATATACCGTTTTGGCTGTAGATGTCCACGGATTAATAATAACTGCCGTGGGCATTTTTCCACCGATAACCGAGGGCGAAAATGTTACCCTTATCGGCGAATACAAGACCAACTCCAGATTCGGAGAGCAGTTCGTAGTAAATGAGGTGGTTGTTGTACCGCCTACAAATGAAGAAGGTATGATAAGATACCTTTCAAGCGGACTATTTAAGGGAATAGGCGAGATAACCGCCTCCGCTATCGTTCGTAAATTCGGCAAGGATACCTTTGATATAATTGAGTATAACCCTGCAAGATTAGCCGAAGTAAGAGGTATCAGTGCTAAAAAATCCGAAGAGATCTCAGTCAAATTCGAGCAACTTCGTTCTATGCAAAATACAATAATGTTTTTGACTAAACACGGAGTGAGTCTTAATTTATCAATGAAGATTTATAAGCTCTATGGAGTATTGAGCGAAAGTATAGTCAAAACTAATCCATACCGTATGGTAGGCGAGGTCGAAGGTGTAGGCTTTAGAACAGCCGATATTATCGCAACGAGTATGGGTATAGAGCATGAAAGTCCAAATAGAATTAAAGCGGCTATAAGATATGTTCTTGACGAGATAGCATCACGCAGTGGTCATACCTATTTACCTGTAGGAAGAATTATTGCCGAATGTAATAAGGTGTTAGCCTTTACCGATGAGCAGAAACCACTCGTTGAGGATGCAATTTCCGATATGGAAACGCTTAATGAGATAGTTCGCATCAATACGGCTAAATCGTCGGGAATGATGCTCGATAAGTATTTTAATCTCGAAAACAGCATTGCAAAACGCCTCGTTACCATTATGGACGAGGCAAGACCGCTGACGCTTAATTTCGATAGAGAAATAGAGTTTTACCAAAAAATAAATAATATTACCCTACATCCCACCCAAAAAGAAGCTATAGCTATGGCACTCAATTCGGGTGCTGTTGTAATTACAGGCGGTCCGGGTACAGGTAAGACCACAATAATAAAATGTATTATCTACCTACTCGAAAGAATGGGTATAACATATTCGCTTACCGCTCCTACCGGAAGAGCAAGTAAGCGTATGAGCGAAGCGACAGGTAGAAATTCCGCTACCATTCATAGACTTCTTGAATTTAATAAGTCGGCAGAATCCACATTTGTATATAATGAGCGTAATCCGTTAACTCAAGATGTTTATATAGTAGACGAGGTGTCTATGGCTGATGAATTCATATTCAATGCACTTTTGAGAGCTATGCCACGCACCTCAAAGCTTATATTAGTCGGTGATAAAGATCAGCTTCCGTCTGTCGGTGCAGGGTCTGTGCTTGCGGATGTTATTCAGTCCAATTTAATGCCTGTAATTGCGCTAAGCCATATTTATCGACAGGCAGAGGATAGCTTTATCGTAACCAATGCCCACCTTATCAATAAGGGAATAATGCCCGAACCCGATAAGCGTAGCTCCGACTTTTTCTTCGATTATCAAACGGAAACGAGAACGGCTCTTGACCATACCATTCAATTTTGCACCAAAAGGATAGTCAATTATTTGAATGTTTCACCCGACGATATCCAAGTCCTTGCTCCGCTAAAAAAAGGCGATATAGGCGTTATTGCACTTAATAAGGCATTGCAAGATGCACTCAACCCCTCTTCGTTCAGTAAAAAGGAAATAACGGTCGGTCAAACCGTTTTCCGTGAGGGCGATAGAGTTATACAAGTTAGTAATAATTATGATATTCTATGGGAAAGAACGGATGCTGATGCGACCACAAACGGTGAAGGTGTATTCAACGGCGATATAGGGAAGATAGTTGCTATCGATAAGGGTGAAATGCGTGTTACCGTTCGCTTTGAAGACGGCAGAGTCGCAACTTATCCGCCCGAAAACCTCGATCAACTCGCTTTGGCTTATGCTATCAGCGTGCATAAATCACAAGGATCCGAATTTAAAGTAGTTATACTTGTCGTAGAAAGATATAATCCAATGGTGCTATCAAAAAACCTATTATATACCGCAGTTACTCGTGCTAAAAATATGGTCGTGCTTATCGGCGGTAGAGAAACATACGACAAAATGGCTAAGAATAAGTACACTGAGAGAAGAATGACCGCATTGGTCGAATTTATTGATCAATATCGTAATGAAAATTGACATCGGTGCTAAAATTCGCAAATTTATTAATTGGCTATTTCCAAACGATGCCTCTTGTATCGCTTGCGGACGGGAGCTTTTTGTTCCGTCCTCTCGCTATGGGCTATGTGAGAAATGTGCCGAGCGTATCAAGCCCATCACCATGCATTGCTTAAAATGCGGTAAACCCACCAGATACGGAGAATATTGCTCTATATGCACAAAAGAGCATAAGTACTTTGAACGGAATTATACATGCTATCATTATCAGGACGCTATTAAAGATGTAATGCTTGCTTTTAAATTCAATAATAAGCAGTATTTTGCACCATTCTTGGCGTCCTTTTATATTGATAAAATCATAGATGAAAAGATTGCGTTTGATGTGATAACGGTCATTCCAATGACTAAGAAGCATAGGCGTGAGCGTGGATATAATCAGTGCGACCTTATTGCTGTAGAGCTATCGAAAAGGCTTAACGTTCCCTATAATAAAGGTCTTTACAAAAAACCCAATAGGGGGAGACAGTTAGGAAAAAGCTTTGAAGAACGCAAGAAAAATGCGGAAAATGCCTATTTTACAATAGACGACTCCTTTAAGGACAAGCGTGTACTTGTTATTGACGATGTCTATACCACAGGTAGTACAATGAATAATGCCGCCAAAGCACTACTCAAAGGTCAAGCCAAAAGCGTTGTCGGACTAACTCTCTGCAGTGTCGAATTCGGTAATAGAACACCTCGCCACCACTAATAATAATTTCCTATCTTATTATTAAAAGCGTACATTATCGTCCGCCGTCATACTGAGCGTAGCGAAAATCAAATTGTACAACAATTTGGTATCTTGCGGACGAACCATTATTAATTCGGATAATCGCTCAATCGGCTATTCATTTCCGTCCAAGATACTGCTCTGTTGAACCTTGCACTGCTTACGCAGTTCGACTACAAACTTCGTTTTCCGCTTATAATGACAGGACGGGTGCATTACTATCTTGCGGACGGTAACAAAAAAATTATATTGTATCTTGATATATTCATCCACGCCCAACCACGTTTATTGAAACTTTTGTCCACCCTTTTATTAAGATTTGATTAAGATTATACTATTATCCTTTACATATTTAATAATATATTATAGAATGTTAATGTTATCCATCATATGGGGAGCTTTTTTGTCTGCGAATCCATATTTGGTAACGAAAAATATTTTTTATAGGGAGATTTCAATCAATGAAAAAACTAATTCTTATGATTGGCATTATTCTCTGTATTGCCGTTATCGGTTCGGTTTTGGCAATCGCAGTTTATGATGCTGGCGATATCACCGGTACAGTTACAGCCGATGATTATATCTATCTTTCTCTTGGAGCAGAGAATGATATTAAACAATTTACCTTAATTAAAGGTCAAGACTGCGTTATTCCTATCGTTCTCAGCGTTGACAGACCATTAGACTCTTCAAATGAGGGTAAATTAACCATCACTGCAGCGGCTAAAGCAGCAACAGATGATATTACTTATACTCTTGAAAATATTACTATTGCTTTGTATGATGGTAAGGATAAAGCAACAGCAACCAAATTGGCAGGTCTTGAGTCTAATCAGTTAGTTCTTGATAATGTTTCTGAATCGAAAACAGTGTATGTTATTATTAGTTTTAAAGATAATGTAACCGAAAAGGAAATTGAAGTAACTGCTGGTTCATTAAGTTGTGACTTTAAAGTTTCTGCATAATAGAGGAGGGTATGACTATGAAGAAAATTATTATTATCGTTTTAGCTACTATTCTCTGTTTATCCGTAGTAGGCGGATGTTTTGCTCTTTATTCTAAAGAGGTTGAGGATTTCACATTTACATTCGGTGCCGAGGATGCTGTTACATTAACATTAACTACAACTGGTCTATCCGATGACCGTACATTTACATTTGGTGGAGCAAACGCAAAAATCAATCCTTCCACTTCTGTATCTCAAGATATTACTTTGGATGTAAATACCACAGATAAGGGTGCACTTCAAGGTCTTAAGGGTACTTTATCTGTAGCGATTTCAGGTGATTTAGCAAATAATTTACAATTAGAAATTAAGAATGGTGAAACGACATACGAAGGGGCGTCTGTTGATTTGGCTCTTAATGCTCTTCCTAAAAACTTAAAATTGATACTAAAATTAAAAGCTTCTTCTGATGAAACAACACTCGACGAGGAATTTAAAACTTTAACAGGAAAAACTGCAAGTATTAAGGTTAGTTGGAAATTTAAAGATGAAGCTTGGTCTGCAGTAGATGGTGGATACTATATTGTTAGTCAAGCATCTAATTGGGAAGTAAATAAGAATGCTATTTATATGGATAAAAATGTTGGTACTGAAGAAGGTCATGATATTGCTGCTATCGAGGCTGTTTATCTAAAGGAAGGTGAGGAATTTAAGATCGTTAAGTACACTACAGCAAATGGTACATATTGGATGGATCAAGTAAGAACCAGTAATTGTACTGAATTAGTAGGACAAATAACAGATGGCAAAGGTGCAGGAAACTTGTATGTTAATACTACAGGAACATACTTCTGCTGCGTAAATAAAGATGGACAAATATATATCGGTATACCGTCAGGAAACTAACTAATTAATAAAATAACAAATTTTGCAAATACGGTCAGAGGAAACTCTGACCGTAGATTGCATTTATTATAAATGAAAAGTAAAGTTCAATACGAGAATAAAAAGAATACAAGATCTCAAAAAGCGGTTAAAATTATCTTTAACGGGCTTTTTTATTTGGTTATGGTGTTTTTTATTGCCGTATTGGTCTTTAGCTTGGTGCAAAAGGCTTCGGGGAATGATGCTTACCCATTTTTTGGTTTTAAAGGTATGATCGTACAAACAGGTAGTATGTCATTTAAGTACGATACTGAGTTTTTGGATGGACACAACGAACAATTTAAGATCAATGACCTTGTTTTTACAAGACGAATAAAGGATGACGAAGAAATAGAGATATATGATATTGTCACCTTTAACCTTGGCAATAATACCGTTATCCATCGTGTAGTTGATATTCAAATCGATTCCACCACAGGGCAAAAGCTGTATATAACACGGGGTGATGCAAGTCCTGAAAACGATTCTGCCAAAACACGAGAACAGCTTACAGGCATTTACTCGTTTTCATTAGGACAACTTGGTGTGGTAATTAAGTTTTTCCAAAGCGTATATGGAATAGTTGCACTGATAGCATGTATCGCCATTCTATCCATTGCCAGCCTAATTCTCCGCTATGTCAAAAATGAATCCTCTACAAACTCCTCCGATAAAAAATAGGCAGACTTTCGTCCGCTTATAATGACAGGACGGGTGCATTGCTATCTTACGGACGACAACCAAACGATTAGCCCCTTAATGGAACGGAAAAATGCTATCGTATCAAGTATTTTTAAACCAAAACACCTATAAATAAAGGAAAACATATCAAAATGACCGTCAATCTAAAAGCATTCACAGTTTTAATAGCATTGATACTATGCGTTTCGCTAATAAGCGGAGCGTTTGCTCTTTATTCGACCGACGGCACACTTGATATTACTTTTTCAGGTGAGGTTGTTGATACATATCAAATGAAGGTGTTTGGTTCTTCGGGTGAGAAAATTGCAACATATGACCTTACACGAAATACAGCAAATACAGGAACAGAAGAGTATTTAGTATATGCAGATATAGATCAAGGCTGCTCATTCAAGTTTTATCTAAATGATTCAGAAATATCTTATTCATATGACACTTATTCGTCTTTGAAAACAAATTCTATTTCTGTTAGCTATAGATATGAAATGTATTTAAAAAAGTCCAATTCTTCCTATTCGCTGTATGTAGATACAAGTTATTATTTGGTTGGAAGTTTTAATAATTGGAAGCTCTTAGATGATTATAAATTATCACAAAACCCAAATGACTCTAATGAGTTAATGATATTAGATGTCAAAATGTCTGCAAATGATGAATTTAAAGTTAGATATATGAATAATTATTATGGTAAAGATAGTGTTAGAGGTGGTAGCAATTACACTGGCTCAGACAACATAATGATTACTGCTGATGGTACTTATAATATTTATTTTAAACTAACTGAAACTCCACCAATATGGATCGAAAAAAATGAATAGGATAATAACTCAAAAAAAGCACCTTGATTTGGTGCTTTTTTGATGAATTTCATGGTCACCGTCCGCACCATATTTAGCATTAAATCAATTCCACTGTCATTATAAGCGTACGGTCGTACGCTATAGAGATAAATTCCTTATGGAACCTATCTCATATCGAATTGGAGCATAGCGACAATATATCGAGTTTGAGTAAAGCGATATAATATTGAATCCGCCTATATAATATGGAAGTTGATACCGATACCTATGGTATCGCCCTATCGGGTTAGACTTCGGTCTAACGACTTTCGCTCAGTATGACAGGACGGGTGTATTGGTATCTTGCGGACGAACTCTTGGTTATATGAATAGCCGATTATGTAGCATCCTTGTTACTTATAGTCTTTTTTAATGGAAATATAATCAAAGAAGCACTAAGAGCCGTTGAAATGCATATCAAAAGTGTGATATAATAATAAAAGTATGAGTAACAATAGCAAGAAAAAGAAAATAGATTTAAATAGCTTTAGGCTTAAAACTTGGATTACACTAATATCCTTTGCTGTGATAATCATAGGATTATTATGGGTATCTCAAGTCATTTTCCTTAACTATTACCTAAATTCCTATAAATTGAACGAATTTAGAGAGTATGTAGCGGAATTGGAAAAGGATGAAAACGATAGGTATAAATACTACAATCTTGCCAGTAAATCGGGTTGTATGATTGATGTATTGACAAAAACCGAAGATGGCTACACCGTCAAATTCACATCCAACAATATGGTTTTTGGCGAAAGGGCTTATTCTATTAGGCAAGACAGCATTATAGACCGAGCCGTTGACGAGCTTAATAAAGACGGTGAGGCATTTATCAAGGATTCCGAAACAAGCCGTTACTACTACTGCATATTCCTTGAAGATGGCGATATGCTCGTGCTTTCACAGTCGACCGAGATGATAGACTCCACTGTCCGCATTTTGAGAACGCAAATGATTATAGTGACTATTACCATTCTCGTATTGATGGCATGCTTGTCCGTTATTGTCAGTACAATGTTTACTAAGGATATATCCAAGTTGTCCGCTTCGGCTAAGCGATTAGCTGCGAGTGATTACAGCGTGGTATTTGAAGAAAAGGGTGCTACCGAGATTGCGGAAATAGCGTCCACCCTTAACTACGCAACCAAGGAAATGGCTATAACTACACGATTAAGGCGTGAACTTATGGCTAATGTTTCGCACGATATTAAGACACCGCTAACCATTATTAAAGGTAATGCAGAGATGATAAGAGATATTTCGGGCGACAACAAGGAAAAGCGAGAGCATCAGCTTGACTCTATAATCAAAGAAACGGATAGGCTGAGCATATTGGTCAAGGACATGCTTGAGTTATCACGCTTGGAGACCGATCCCGATCTCGATAAAAAGGTGGTATCGCTTAGTGATATCGTATCGGATATTGCGGACAGCCTTTCCCTTTATAACGAAAAAGAGGGCTACAATATTACCACCGCCATTCAAAACGGACTATTCGTATACGCCGATAGAACGAGAATGCAATTAGCAACCTATAATCTTATCAATAATGCTATCAACTACACCGGAGATGATAAAACGGTAGATATCAAGCTGGAAAAGGTTGACAATTACGCAAGGTTTACGGTAAGAGATACCGGAGAAGGTATTTCTGAGGAAAACCAAAAGGTTATTTGGGATAGATACTTTAGAGCTAAAGAGCATAAACGCTCGGCATCGGGTAACGGATTAGGATTAAGTATAGTCAAAACAATACTTGAATTGCATTCCGCTCGCTACGGTGTGGACAGTGTAGTTGGCGAGGGCAGTACATTTTGGTACGAAATAGAATTATTTGAGAGTGATAATAACGGAGGAACGACATGCAAACCATATTAATAGTAGATGACGAAGCCGAGATAAGAGAGGTGCTAAAGGAATACGCCGCATTTAACGGTTATAATACGATAGAGGCAAGCAACGGTTATGAAGCTCTCAAAAGGGTTGAGTATAAAAAGATAGATCTCATTATAATGGATATAATGATGCCAGGCTTAGACGGATTCAGCACCGTTAAAATGATTAAGAAAAACCACGATATACCCACCATAATGCTGAGTGCAAGGGGTGAGGAGTATGACAAGCTCTTTGGCTTTGAATTGGGTATAGACGACTATGTTACGAAGCCATTTTCGCCGAGAGAGGTTTTTGCACGTATAGGAGTAATTCTCAAGAGAAAGGCTTTTAAAAACGATACCGAAGTGGAAAAATATGTTGTTGACGGATTGGAAATAGATCTAACCGGTAGACTGGTCTTAGTTGACGGAGAACGGGCGCCATTAACACCAAAGGAATATGATTTATTGTTCTTTCTTGTACGTAATAAGGGGATAGCAATGAGCCGTGAAAGGTTGCTTTCCGAGGTTTGGGGCTACGACTTTTTTGGTGAAAATCGTACTGTCGATACCCATATCAAGATGCTTAGGGGTAACCTTGGTAAATACCGTGATCACATAGTCACATTGAGAGGAATGGGGTATAAATTTGAATAAAAAGGCAAAATAATCCACAAAAAAGCCTATTATAAAGAAAAATATTTTAAATATTTAATAAAAAAATTCAAAACCTCTATTGATATTGAAAAAAACATATGTTATAATAAATATATCTACAAGTGTAGATAATCTTATCTTATGGGAGAAGAATTATGGAGTTTACATACAATATAGTTAAAAAACTCGGCGTACTTTCAGAATCGGGCAAATGGTCCAAGCAGATTAATCTTATCGAATGGAGCGATAATGCCCCCAAATATGATATTAGAACATGGAATACCGAAAATAATGTTCCCGGTAAGGGTTTAGCTTTATCTTTAGACGAGATGAAAGCATTAAAGGAGATTTTGAATTCCGTCGATTTAGACGCTGAATAATCTCTCTATTTGACCGTATCCATATATCAATATTCAACGATAAATACTGTGTTAGATCACCGTATATATTTTTGTTTGAGTTTGATCGACCTAAGCCACAAAAACCTTGCTTGTGGCTTTTTATTTTTGGGTTTTTGACTTGCTATGCTTGTAAAAGCTGTAAACGATATTATATAATATATTCGGTTAGATTATAGGAGGATGCTATGAGAGAATATACCGTTTTGATAAGCCATGTTCAAAGGGATAAGGACAAGGCGCTAATGTTAGCCGAGCGAATTAACAACGCATCGTTTGAATTTAGAGGCGAATATGTCAAAATGACTGCCGTATATATGGAAAGCTCCGAAAATGGATGCTTCGGAGATTTTTTGGTTTGGTCCGAAAATGCAGTGTTATCCTCCGACTGCGTGTTGGCAATCATTTCACAAAATACAGTCGCAAAAACGGGTGAGGTCAATGGTGCAGATGTCAACCATAAGATTGTTTATGACGAGATTTCCCTTGCAAAGGAAACATCTAAGGACATAATGCTTGTTAGAGATTCTCGCTTATCCGAGCTTGAATCTGGCTATCGTATCTTGTTTCAAAATATTTCCGCGGAATACTATACCGATAGTTTGACGGAATCAGATTATCAAAATATCATTAATAAACTTGTATCCTTTGCAAAAGCACGCCTATCGGGTAGCCCCATTTTAACCTATGCAGGTAAAAATGAAGCGACACTGTCCGAATATGCTATAGGTGATTCAAAAATTTTTTTAGGACGAATTGCCGAGCTTGAAACCATGGATATCTTGTTTGATCGAAAAAACACTATATGTATATCGGGATTCGGCGGTATAGGTAAGACCACGCTTGCTAAGATGTATGCTATCAAACATCCCGAGCTTGCGTTGTCTGTCTATTACTGTACTGAGGAATCAACGTTGAAGAATGTGATTACTAAGCTTGTTTCCGATAATGTAGAGCAGATATCCATTGATAAATGCGATCAACAGCCTATTCTTAAATACAATGAAGAGTACCGTAGAGCTATTACCCATTTGTCAAAGATTCATAAGCCTACGCTTATCATTATAGATAATTTTAATTTCGATTTTACAGGAAAGGACAATAACCGAGTATTTGACGATGTTTCCACGCTCACCAACTGCAAATTCATTATCACCACCAGAAATGCAAACATTCAAAGACAGGATGTTGGTATTATAGATATAGAAAAGATGGACGATAATTCGCTGTTTGAACTTTTCTATAGAGATTCGCATCTACAACGCTCGGATGAAAATGATAGAATAATATCAAAGCTGATAGAGATAACAGAGGGGCATACTATGACTATCGAGCTTGTGGCAAGAGCGATAGGCAATGATGTCAGCGGTTTGACGCCTGCCGAGATTCTCGATACCATGCTCGATGAAAATAGTGCAGAAACAAGACTCGAGGATAACGCAAGATTTGATGATTTTGGCGAATATGACACCATTTATAATCATCTCAATAAACTCTTCGATCTCGCTCATTTAAGCGATACACAGAAGCATTTATTGGGCTGCTTGTCCTTTGTGCCGACCAATGGACTTACCGCACAGGAAATAAAGCATCTTGTCAAGGAATTGTCACCCGACGAGCTGCGTTATTTGGTAAGACTCGGTTATGTTCAAGCTACAGACCATACACCATACTCATATTATCTTCATCCATTAATCTCGGAGTTGTCATTCGGTAAGTTTACAGAGAGACTTGATAAAAATCTTCAAATGGCACTGTTCGTCATTTTTAGAAAGATTGAGCCGATAAGTAAAGATCCCGAAGCAAATCATGCAGACCTAAAATGTGCATACGGATACGCATCTTTTCTTGCCGAAAGGCTTAAACACCTTATTGATAAGGGTGAGCTTTCGGCACTGCTTTATAGGGATAAATTATTGATAGTCGATGAGTATATTGCACATATTCAGTACTGCCTATTCAATTTTGAAGATTCGATGAATTATTATAAAAAGGTCGCAAGTGATGCACAAGATCTTATAGGACATCTTCCCGATAAACTTAAGTATCAAGAAACAATGCTTAGAAACGCCATAAATTATGCTCGACTTTGCGTTATACTCGGTAAGGAAACGGAATCCAAATTTCATCTTAATCAGTGCATAGAAATCACCGAAGAAATTCTCAAGAATCTCACTGAAATGGACTACACACCTGATGAGATGAAAAATAAAAGAAGAGATATTGCCAATCGCTATGTCGATTTAGGTTATCTGTACCGTCAGTTGGGTGACTTGGAAAAAGCGTGTGAATATTATAATAAGAGTATCGAGATATATGTACGACTCGGTTGGGATGGCACTGTAGCAAATATTGAAACAATACTTGGATATATTCAGACCGATATGGGTAACTTTGCTGAAGCTGAAATAACATTCAAGTGCGCTATGGATAGAACCAAGGCACTTGCTGATAGCAAAAAGACTGTACAAGCAAAAATAAAGCACGCAAAGAGTGCAATAGACCTTGCTTTTCTCTATTCGACATATGAAGATCTCTCAAAAGCGTTGTTATGGTACGAGTATGCACTAAATAGGTTGACAGAATTATATCAAGACTCACCCACACTACAGGTAAAGCGTGAACTTATCAATGCGCAGACGAATGTTGCAGATATTCATGTCAATCAAAAAAAGCCAAGAATAGCATTGAAAGAGTTGAAAATTGCGGTTGATATGGCACTTGAGGTCTATATCGAAACCGATCTCGAAAGAGATTTAGATACACTAAATGAGTGTCTTGTAAAATATGAATGGACTCGTTGCTTAAATGGCGGATTGATAATGAGATTTATCAACGGCTGTCGCATAGTATCGTCAAAGAGATTATATGCTTATAAGATATACCAAAACATAGATGCAGACTATGATAAATACTGTCTTAAGGTCTATGATAGACTCGCATATGCCACAAAGAATAACCGCATTAAATGGGTATTAGAATCTGCTCGTGACGATATTGCCGAAAGAATAGCACAAAAAGAAAAACAAAATAAGAAGAAATGATTTACATAACTTTTAATGATAAAGGAATGGAAAAGGGCGGTGCGTTGCTTGCTACCTATTACAAACAAGCGAAAATAAATACCGAACCCGATAAATATTATCTTGTACGCCTACATGACGGACAAAATATAACGGAAGTGCATCAAAATAATGTGATACTCACCACCTTAAATCTTGTTCCCGAATGGATAAGGGTTTCACGATTTGTATCAAACGATCCTACCGATCGTTTCATCTATAACGATTACGAAGGATACGAAGATATTTTTGAGATGTGCTTTAAAAGGGTGTGACGCTCAAATTTCGACTACGCTAACGCTACGCTCAACATTGCCAAACTAATTACGTCCTGTCATACTGCGCGAAGGTCGTCAGACCGAAATCGAACCCGTAGGGCGATACCAAAGGTATCGGTATCTAATTCCATGTTTAAAAAAGGACGGTCAATGACCGTCCTTTACAAAAAACTGTGGTAGTACACAAATTATTTTTCTTTTGTTTCGTAGATAACTAAGTTACCGGAACGCTTTACTTCAAGGCCGGAATCTTCATAGCTCTTTTGAAGATCTTTTGCATCTTCAGCCTTTTCAAACTTAACATAACACTTCATCATGCCTTCTTTAACGCCGCCGATAATGAATTCTATATCACCGTTTAAGCCGAGAAGCTTCTTTGTAGCTGTTAATGCAAGCTCGTTATCCTCGCTGTTAACATTATACATAATCTTATATCCGTCATTCTCGAGTGCCTTTACATAATCGTCTGCAGAACAAGCAACGAATGTGAACAGCATAGCGATGACCATGATGATACTTATAACTAAAATCATTTTCTTCATAATTATACTTCTCCTAAAAAATATTATCTCCGCTTATTGTGGAAATTATTGTTATTATATACTGTCAAAATTCTTTTGTCAATACCTTTTGGAAGAGATTATTCCGTTTAAAAATTAGTATTCCTTAATAAAGGTGCAAAACCATTACATTAATACCGCTTGACGGTAATGTATATATTTTTGTCAATATAATGAGGTCTACATAGTTGCTTTACTCTCCCATGACGAAATATTAATAATACAAGCGTGTAAAAATACTTGATTTTTTTGCCGTTAAATATTATATTTATTA
>CAZUET010000021.1:0-17019 GCA_964619685.1 uncultured Christensenellaceae bacterium | reverse complement strand
TTATAGTATAGATGTATAATTATTAATTATTTTGAGTAATTTAGCACGTTAATAATGAGATAAATAAAAATACCTCGACACTGAATTCGTTGTCGAGGTATATATTCAAACACTAAACTCTATTCATTTTTCGGCTCAGCAGGTTCACCCTTTAAGCTCTTTTTAACAAGCTCCTCGATTTCTAAAAGCAAATCGGGATTATCGCTTAGATATTGGATAGTCTTATCTCTGCCCTGACCTATCTTATCACTGTTATAGCTAAACCAACTACCTGTCTTTTGAATAATGCCTTGTTCAACACCTAAGTCAACAACACATCCCGCACGGGATATTCCCTTACCGTAAATAATATCGAATTCGGCAGTTCTAAAAGGAGGTGCCATTTTGTTCTTAATTACCTTGATAACTGTCTTATTACCGACTACATCGGCTCCGTCTTTCAAGGCATCCTTTTTACGAACATCCATTCTTACACTCGAATAGAACTTCAATGCCTTACCGCCGGGAGTTGTTTCGGGGTTACCAAACATAATACCGACCTTTTCTCTGAGCTGATTGATAAAAATCAAGCATGTATTTGTCTTACTAATAATAGCTGTAAGCTTTCTAAGAGCTTGGGACATCAATCTTGCTTGGAGACCTACATGATTTGCAGCCATATCGCCCTCTATTTCAGCCTTAGGTGTAAGAGCTGCTACAGAGTCAACTACGATTATATCGATTGCTGTAGAACGTACAAGAGCTTCTACAATGTCGAGTGCTTGCTCACCGTTATCGGGTTGTGAAACGAGAAGATCATCTATTTTAACACCGAGATTTTGAGCATAACGAGGATCTAATGCATGCTCAGCATCTATAAATGCGGCTGTTCCACCCATTTTTTGTGCTTCGGCAATGATATGTAAACATACAGTAGTTTTACCTGAGCTTTCAGGTCCATACACTTCTATAACTCTACCTCTTGGCACACCGCCTACTCCCAATGCAAGGTCAAGACTTAAGCAACCGGTAGGAATGACCTCGACATCCTGAGCAAAGTCATCATTTAACTTCATTATTGCACCCTTACCGAAATTTTTCTCTATCATCGCCAACGCATTTTCTAACGCTTTGGCTTTATCGGTCGGTTCTACAACATCATTATTCTTTTTCTTTTCTGCCATAGTTGATCTCCTTATTTCTTAATCTTATCTATAAATTCCTCTAAATATGATCCCAATGTATTTGCTACTACCATATTAAAGGCAATATTTACAGCTTGTTCACGAATCGAACTTCTGTCGCCATCGAGCTGAAATCCCATTACTGCCGAGCATACACCCTTAGAAAGAGCAATATAAACAAGTCCCACATCTTCGCAAACACCGTCGCCCTTAGGACCTGCTATTCCTGTAGTGGAAACGGTCAATATAACTCTATTACACTCAATAAGTCCGTTAGCCATCTCTAATGCGACCTCGGCACTTACTGCACCGTATTTATCAAGTGTTTCTTTTTTAACACCGAGCAATGATTGCTTAGCCTCATTAGAATATGCAACTATACCGCTATCCAATACTGCCGATGCTCCCGGTATATCTACTAATTGAGATGTCAGCAATCCGCCTGTAAGACTCTCAGCAAAGGCTATAGGAAGCTTTTCGTTCAAAAGATACTTATATACGTGCATTACAGCTTCTTCAGTCTTAAAATCTAAAAGATATTTTCGACCGAATGACGGATCCTTACATTCTTCGCTTGAAACTTTTATATGCTTTCCAAGTTTGTAGATAGGTGTACCGTTTATTTCACGAATTTTTTCAAGCTCGATTACCTTATAGGACTTACGTGCATTCATTTTTTATTCCTCCTCTATTTTGATATCATTGCCATCATCTGACGAAGACTGCGATTTCTTAGACAACGATTCCTTTATAATCATACGGTTGATATAGAAGTATCTAACACCCGATATGACCGTTAGGATAAATGCTACGAAGAATAGCAACGCTCCTAAATACTTGAATATATCGGGGAATATACCCTCAATAGAAAAATCAGATGAAAGCGATTTTCCAAGATACATTACAGGTATTGCGATATTGACAAAAATAGTTTTAAACTTACCAAATCCGTCTGCAGCGAGTACATAGCCTTTTTTGAGTACTAACGATCTCATCCAACTGACAAGTATCTCTCTAAGTATCATTATTACTACAAATGCAATCGATACATATTGTGGATGAATGATTCCCGAGATCAATCCGCATATCATACCCGAAATAGAAATCGCTTTATCTGCGATCGGATCAAGTAATTTACCAAGATTAGTTACGGTATTGGTCTTGCGTGCTATGTATCCGTCCAATGAATCGGTTACCGCTAATATTGTATAAAGCAAGCCTGCTACTAAAAAGTGAGATTTAAAGCTTACTAATGCAATTACGATAAATACCGGAACAAATACTATTCTCGTCAATGTAATTATAGTTGCTTTTGTAATGGGTTCTTTCATACTATCTCTCCTATAAGATCGAAGCCGTCTAATGCATTGATGCGTATATCGTATACTTGTCCTTGCTCGACAGGCTCATTAGATGTAAAATATACCTTAGTATCCACTGTGGGATGTTGAATATCGAGATGACCTACAAATAAATTTTTGTCATAATCGATATAGTCAAATGTAACCTTTTCGGTCTTTCCTACATGCTCTTTCATTTTTAGATAGGTGACCTTAGATTGAGCCTTTTCAAGCTTTTTGAGCCTACTCCTTTTGACGCATTCTCTAACTTGTCCGTCAAACGAGAATGCCGGAGTATCGACCTCACGATAATATGGGAAGAATCCTGCAAATGTGATATATCCTTTCTCGATAAAATCTACAAGCTTTAAGAATTGTTTTCTCGTTTCTCCGGGAAAACCTGTAATAAATGTTGATCGAACAGTTATTCCTTTTGAGTGCAACGTTTCTAAAAGTTTGAGAATTTCAGCCTCCGTTGAGCGTCTATTCATCGAACGCAGTATATCGTCATCGATATGCTGTAATGGAATATCTATGTATTTAACTATATGAGGATCGTTGGCTATTCTATCGATAAGCTCGGGTGTAACAGCCTCGGGATAACAATACATCAAACGCATCTTTTTAACGCCTACAGCCTCTAACATATCGATAAGACCTAAAAGATCTGTATCACCGTAGCGGTAACGAGTAACATCCTGTGCTACTAAAATGAATTCCTCGGTATTATAGTTATCTATAAGGAATTGCGCTTCCTTAACTATTTTATCGGGAGATATAGCTCTATATCCGCCACGAATTCTCGGAATTGCACAATAAGCACAGCAATTATCACAACCGTCTGCAATACGCAAAAATGCATAATGTGGATTATTATCAAGCATCCTCTCCAAGCATATAGGCTCTTGAACACCGTGATTTTGAAGCCTTATCCGCTTGTTTTCGTATACATTATACACTACCTCGCATATGTTTGCATAGTGCTGATTGTCCAAAAATGCGGACACTTCTGGCATTTCTTCTAATAAATTTTCTTTTCTATGTCGCATTGGCAAGCATCCGGTCACTATTACCTTAGCCCCCTTAGACGCTTCCGCAAAAATATTTGACAAGCTTTCCTCTTCTGCCGACTGAATAAATGCACATGTATTGATAACAACTACATCAGCTCCCTCGGAAACTATCTCAAACTCTTTATTCAGTAGTGACAAAAGATATTCGCTTTCTACCCTATTTTTGTCACAGCCCAATCCTATTAGACTAACTTTAATCTTCGTCATTTGACACATCCTCTAAATAATCGGGTACATCGTCTGCGGTTATGAGCATTTGTCTTGGCTTGCTCGATCCTACGACCTCTTCTTCAATGATACCCAATTCATTCATTTTATCAATAATCGTTGCGGCTTTATTGAAGCCTATTCTAAATTGACGCTGTAATCTACTGATGCTTATTGCTCCTAAGCGTGTAGCAAATCTCAGCGAATCATTCCATAATTCATTGAAACTCTTTTCCCGTTGCTCGCTTGCACTCGGCTTTGTCACCGTTTCACCGCTTATCATCGTATCGGGTACGGTCGGAGTTTGAGTAAAAATGGCATTATATGCATCTTCGTCAGGCTCAAAATCATTATTATCCTTGACATAGTCGGTTATATTGTTTACTTCGTTATCGGATATAAACATACCTTGCAATCTTAACGGCTTAGAATAATCGGAGCTTGTATACAGCAAGTCGCCCTTACCGTATAACTTTTCGGCACCGCCCTTATCTAATATGACCTTACTTGCAACAACATCACCCATAGTGAACGCAATTCTCGTTGAAACATTGTTCTTAATAAGACCGGTGATAATTTCGGTACTTGGACGCTGTGTAGCAATGATAAGGTGAATACCTGCTGCTCTTGCCTTAGCCGTCAATACATTGATACGCTTTTCAAGCTCGGGTGCAGTCTTTTTATTACTGAGCATAAGATCGGCAAGCTCGTCGATAATTACAACTATATAAGGTAATGGTTTTTCGCCCTTACTCTTAAGATAATCGTTATAAGGTGCTAATGACTTAAAATGCTCTGCAGCCATTATATCGTAACGCCTATTCATTTCGTCGATAGCCCATTGAAGTGCCTTGATACACTCGGGTGCTTCTACAATGGATTTACCAAGCAGGTTATGAGGAATGGTCGCAAACGGCGCAAGCTCAACTGCTTTCGGGTCTACAAGTATCAGCTTAACAAATTCGGGAGAGTAATTATAAAGAATGGTACAAAGTATTGCATTTATACATACACTCTTACCTGAGCCCGTAGTACCGCCTATCAAAATATGCGGAGCACCTAATATATTACAGTAGTACGGTTCGCCATAAACATCTACACCGATCGGGAAATAGAGCTTATTAGGCTCTTTATATTTCTCGGCGAATAAATATCTCTTAAGCGGTACTGCCATTTTCAAGTTCCTATAAAATACTTCTATACCGATTGCATCCATATCCTTGACGGTAGGAACGATATTTATTGGCTCGTCACAGCACATTTTACGGTTGATATCCTCTTCTCTGCTGATAACTCTCTTATAATAAACGCCCTCACCTAACTGCACCGCATAAAGGGTAAATGTCGGTCCTCTTGTATGGGCAATAACACGGCAAGGCATTTCATATGACTTAAATGCTTCCTCTATCTTCTTATAGACCGATACATAATCTATATTCGAAACGGGCGGTTCAGGTTCGCCTAACAGCGCCAAAGACGGACATGTATAAGGTCTAACCTTCTTTTCGGGCTTTTTAACAGGTGCCTTGGGCTTAACCTCGGGAGCCTTATCGACAATCTCTTCATCTTCTTCGTAATCATCGATATATATATCGTCAATAGGTTCTTCTTCCTTTTCTTCTGTGTATTGGGTATTATAGACAGTTTTGAAGGGATTAGGAATATCGGTCATATCATACTCCTCATCGTGACGAATCATTTGTTGCTCTTCATAAGGTTTGACCTCTTCTATCTCGTCTTCTTCCTTATCAAGATCGATTGATTCATCGTAAACTGCATCGCTAATTGAAGTTATCTCGGGGAGTGGTGTAGAAGATACGAAGCCACGCTCGGGATAACGGTCATTAATACTATTTTCTTTTTCTATAGCATTAGTTGGTTGTATTTCACATGAAACATCGTTTTGCGGTCTAATTGTTTCAGTTGGTTTTACAACATCTATCGGCGGAGTAATCGGAGCTATACCCGAATTGGTTTCCCTTGTCGCATAGAGATCATTAAGTTCAATAGGTTTGACTTCCTTGGTTCGTTGTTCCTTACCATTAAAATATAAGCTATTAATATCGGCTGTGCGACCTTTATTACCCGGATATAATTCGTCATAAGTAAACTCGTGAGTTTCTATAGCATCACCAAAGAGAAGATCCTTTGCACTGATAGCACCGCTTGTATAGTTTTTATACGCTTCCTCGACAGATAACTTTTGATCATTCTTAGTCGCCTCCGAGCTAAATCCTGTTTGATAGGGTTTACGCTCACCCGTCCTAATTGCTGAATTTTGAGCCTCAGTCTCGCTTTGCTCTTTTTTAATTTTAACATTCAATTCATCCTCAGACATAAAGAGTAGCTCCTCTGCCCTCTTAACTCTTTGCTCTCGGTCAAGCCCTGAATTAAATATATCGGATACAAGTCTGTCGCTTATACTGCCTGCACTGTATTGAATATCGGCATCATCATATTCTTCATCCGACTCGTCCTCGGGTGAAATGTCATTCGGGAATGATAAATCTATCTTTTCATCCTTTTTATGCTTATGTTTATCGTCATCAATGGTCTCGATATACATTCCCGAATTTTCGCTTTCCTCTGCAATGATGGTTTGAACTCTCTCCACATAGAAGAAGGAGCGGAAACATATCAAAATAAGCATAAAGAATAGTATTGCAATTATGCATAAGCTCGTTACAGAGCCTACGTAACGCAAAAAAGGATATGCAAACACACCGAATAATGCACCGCCTGCGTTATTACGACCGTTAAAGAAGCATGTATCGAGATAAGCACCAAAGGACTTGTCCGTCAAAGCATTATAGTCGCTAACAGTGGATATTATCTGCATAAATAACACTATCAATAAGCAAAGTGCAATCATATAGAAAAGGGTTCTAAATGATAGTTTTCTCGGTTTTGCACCTATTATTTTAAGAATACTAACCACTATAAGTATTATCAATGAAGCAATAGACGAAACACCGAACGCTCCGTATAATGCATTAGAATACCCCGTTCCGAAAATATCAAACAATCCTATAAGCATTACAAAGCTTATAGCCAAAACTACCGCAAAAATGCTCTTGACAACCTTTTTACGCTTATTGTCGACAGCCAACTTGGCTTTATTCTCGGGAAGCTTTATCTTATCATCCCCACGGTGCATTCTATCGTAATTATTCATCGATCACTCACCCTTGAATATACTTAACATATCAAAATCTTGTTTACTTCCTACATATCCGATAGTTACCGGTGTAGAGAAGCATTTACGGAATACTCTATTTAGATCCTCTAATGTGATTTGATCTATCATTGATAATTGCTTATCTATATCAAATTCTCTTCTATCTACAAGTGCATATTCCGCATATAAACGCATAAAGGATAGCGTTGTTTCCAAACCCATTAAATAGCCTGACTTAAGTTGATTGATACCACGCATATATTCTGCCTCGGAAAAGCCATGCTCCATATATTCATCAATAATCTTCTTAATCTCGACCAATGCGGTTTTGACTTTATTAGGCGAAGTTCCTATGTATATTGATACTGCTCCCTTATCGGAATATCTCGTAGGATATGCATAAACACTATATGCAAGGCTCAGTTCTTCACGCAAGCGGTGGAATAAAACGCTACTCATATTTCCGCCAAAACTTGAACACATTGCACCTATTACATCTTTATCGACATCTGTTTTAGATACTCCACCAAACGAAATACAAATATTAGCCTGTTCATTCGACTTTATAGATTCAGCTAATGACCAATCAAGCTTATTAGCAATCTTATCGATATCATGGGCTGTACCCTCTCTTATACCGCCAAAATAATCATTAACTAAGCGGATAGCTTCAGCCTCATCAATATTTCCCGCAATGGATATAACAAGATTACCAGCGACATACCTTTCCTCTTCATAACGGATAAGATCATCCCTTGTAAATGAACGAACCGTTTCTTCTGTACCTAAAATCGGATATCCTAAGGGATCGTTACCCCAAAATGACTTTGATGCCAATTCAAGACAAAGATCATCGGGAGTATCCTCGCACATTTTTATCTCCTCAATAACTACCTCTTTTTCCTTCTCAAGCTCGTCCTCAGGAAATGTGTGATTAAGAACAAGATCGGATAAAATATCCATACAAGTATTTCTCTGCTCATACAAACACTGAATGTAATAACAGGTAACCTCTTTAGCGGTATATGCATTCATATTTACGCCAAGATCATCTGCAGCACATACTAAATCGAATGCAGATCTATTTTTAGTACCCTTAAAAACCATATGCTCGATAAAATGAGAAATACCGTTATTCTCTTTATTTTCATAACGGCTACCCGCACCAAAAAAACAACCTATCGCCAAGGTGTGAACATGCGGTATATTCATAATAGACAACCTAATTCCGTTATCTAAGACTATAAGCTTATTCATTATAACTCCTTTGTCAATATCAAAAGATACTACAAAATATATAGTACTACATAATACTTATTTATATTATACTACACTTTTATAGTAAAGTAAACACAAAAAAATTAACAAATTGTCACTTAGGAATAGGTTTTTGACTAAATTCATATAGTATTTCATGATTAAATTCGTAAATGTCGGTAAAAATGTAGCCATTTATGTCGCAATCGTTGTTATTCTATCTATTCTCGCAATGTCGATAATGATCTCCGACAACAGTATCGACGCTGTGGTCAATGCTCCTACAACATCTTGTAATGACGGTGTTATGCTTACCTTTAATGTATATCAAGGCGCTAACGAAATATACGAAATTATAAAGATTTTAAACGATTATGGAGTTTCCGCAACATTTTTCATTGGAGGATGCTGGGCAAATAAAAACATAGAAACAGTCAAACTAATTGACGATAACGGCTTCAGGATCGGTTCTCACGGGTTTTATCACTACGATCATTCCGCTCTTAGCTATCAGCAAAACTTCGATGAAATAAAAAAATCAATCGACCTTTTGGAGTCAATCATAAACAAAAAAATTACTCTTTTTGCTCCGCCATCAGGTGCTTATAACAAAAGTTGCTTAGATGCATGCGATACACTTGGCTTAACAACGGTTATGTGGTCGGTCGATACTATTGATTGGCGTGATCAAGACAAGAATATCATTATAAAGCGAGCAACAGCCAATGTCAAAAACAAAGATATAATTCTTATGCATCCGACATCTGCAACCGTTTCCGCCCTTCCGACCATTATAGAAAATATCCTTTCTAAAGGTTTACATATATTTCATTAGATATAAAAAAAGCTCCCTTTGGTTAAAACCAATCGGAAGCCTTTTTTAATCAATAATTCATATTACGCTTTAGTGATAATTTCTTTAAGTCTTAAATCAACACCCTTGGGGCTTATTTTGATAACTTCAACTTTTACATAGTCGCCAACATTAACTACATCTTCAACTTTCTCAACTCTTTCTTTCTTAAGTTTGGAAATATGAATCATACCGTCACGACCGGGAGCTAATTCTACAAATGCACCAATAGTAATAATCCTTGCGATGTATCCCTCGTAAATATCGCCTACCTCGGGATCCTTTGTGATAGCTGTGATAATCTTCTTAGCCTTTTCTGCACTATCAGAATCGGGACCTGCGATAAATACTGTACCGTCGTCAGAGATGTCAATCTTAACACCGGTCTCTGCAGTAATCTTATTGATAGTCTTACCGCCGGAACCGATAACGTCCTTAATCTTATCGGGATTGATGCTCATGGTGATAATCTTAGGAGCATATTTACTTAAATCCTTTCTTGGCTCCTTGATAACCTCGGTCATCTTACCTAAAATGAACAAACGACCTTGACGAGCTTGTTCTAATGCTTTTCTTAAAATAAACTCATCGATTCCCTTAATCTTAATATCCATTTGGATAGCTGTGATACCCTCTGTAGTACCTGCAACCTTAAAGTCCATATCGCCTAAGAAGTCCTCTAAGCCTTGAATATCGGTCAAAACAACTAAATTATCAGACTTATCATCCTTCATAAGACCCATAGCAATACCTGCAACGGGAGCTTTGATAGGTACACCTGCATCCATTAATGCAAGAGTTGAACCACATACGGAAGCTTGAGATGTTGAACCGTTGGAGCTTAAAATCTCGGAAACAGTACGGATAGCATAGGGGAAATCCTTTTCACTGGGAATAACGGGCTCTAATGCTCTCTCTGCCAATGCGCCGTGACCAATCTCTCTTCTACCGGGGCTCTTTAAAGCCTTAGCTTCGCCTGTAGAATACGGAGGCATATTATAGTGATGCATATATCTCTTGAATTGATCGTCATCCAATCCTTCGAGCTTTTGAACTTCGCTGATAGGTCCAAGTGTACAAGTTGTCAAAGCTTGAGTTTGTCCACGAGTAAATACGCCTGTTCCGTGTACTCTGGGTAATACACCTACTTCGCACCAAATAGGACGAATTTCGGTAAGTGCTCTACCGTCGGGACGAATACCCTTATCAAGTATCTTACGACGAACCTTTTCTTTCTTTAATGCATACAATGCATCTGCAACTTCACGCTCTCTACCCTCAAATTGTTCACCAAACTTTTCGGCAATCTCTTTATCGAGAGCATTTTCTCTATCTTGTCTTTCATAGCGGTCATATGCCTCTAAGCAGTAATCCATCTTTTCGCTTGCGAATTCACGAACTGCCTCAACGACATCATCACCGGGATGATAAATCTCAATTTCTTTCTTAGGTTTACCACAATCTGCAACGATGGTTTCAATCCATGCAACGATCTTCTTAATCTCTTCATGACCGAATAAGATAGCACCGAGCATCTCTTCTTCGGTAACCTCATTAGCACCTGCCTCTACCATCATGATAGCGTCTTTTGTACCGCTGAGGTAAACATGCATAGCACTTCTTTCTCTTTGTTCACTATCGGGATTGATGACATATTGTCCGTCAATCATACCAACCACAACACTACCTGTAGGTCCTGCAAAAGGAATATCCGAAATTGACAATGCAATACTGCTACCGAGCATTCCCCAAACCTCAGGAGGATTATTTGTATCTACCGATAATGCGGTAGCTACAACTGCTACATCATTGAAGAAACCCTTAGGGAATAAAGGACGAATAGGTCTATCAATCAAACGACTGACCAAAATAGCCTTATCACTGGGTCTACCCTCTCTTTTCTTATAACCGCCGGGAATCTTACCTACGGCATACATTTTTTCTTCGAAGTCAACGCCCAAAGGGAAGAAATCCATTCCGGGACGAGGAGCATCCGACATTGTTACATTAGTTTGTACAACGGTATCTCCGCATCTAACTAAGCAAGTACCGTTAGCCTGTCCGCAGTAAGCACCGGTCTCTACAGAAACTTCCTTACCGCCAATAATTGTTTTGTAAATCTTTCTATCCATCTATTACCTCCAAGCCTATTAAAACTTCTCTGTTTTAACGGCATAATTATACGAAATAAAGGGCGATAAAAAGATACCGCCCATTTTGTGACATTATTTTCTCAAACCTAACTTAGCAATAAGCTCTCTATATCTATTGATATCAACTTTTTGCAAGTAAGCAAGCAACTTTTTACGCTTACCGATCATTTGAAGCAAACCACGACGAGAGTGATTATCCTTCTTATGTGTTTCAAGGTGAGCAGAAAGGTTGTTGATTCTTTCAGTCAATAATGCGATTTGAACCTCGGGTGAACCCGTGTCATTTGCCGTACGTGCATAATTAGCAATTATTACGCTTTTTTGTTCCATGATATGAACCTCCAAAAATTTTTTATTCGCCCAAAGCGTAGAAATACATTGGCAATTTGAATATCTAAGCAAAGGGTACTAAACTATGATAATATATTATTAAAGTTTTGTCAATCAAACTTTTTACATTTTACGATATTTTTATACAGATTGTAAACATAACCGTCAATTAATGTTTTATATGTACAACTTCGATTTTCGGTTTATTCTCCCTCAAACGATTGTTAGGCTCAATCTTTATTCGATATTCTCTTTTTGTATGATTCTCTTCAAAATCATATGTAATATCAATCAACAGCACACTAAACAAAGACTCTGACTTTTCTTCATAAAAACCATATTCTTTATCAAAGTACTTATGTAATTATTGATTGTTTGTTTTCAATCATCTCTTATAAGCATTAATGCGTTGCCGAAAAGATTTTGCCCACGCCATAATGACCTATCAAGTCGGTTGGGATCAGTCATATAGCGGTTAGTTAAATATCCGTTTTCTTCATTGGGATTATGAAAACATGCTATATTTATTCTCCATTTTTTTCACTTAATCCTTATTCATAAAGAATACACGCTTCTTTTGAATCAATGTGTCAATTTGTTCGTTATAGCCCTTTATCTCCTTAATTTCGGATAATCTTTCAATACGAACATCGCCGTTTGTCGAATTTCTGAATACTTTTTTAGAGATAGCACCTGCTCCGGATGCATGAATTGTATGGGTCTCTTCCATTATATCCACATTATAGACGCATGCTTTATCGGGCAAGCAATAGCCTACATTTTCAAGTCTACCAAATGTGTTCTTTTGTCTATACATATAATATGGGCGATATCCCGCTTGGGTTAATGCTCGATATGCATATTCGACCATTTCACCGCCCGAACTGTCGAGTGCAGATACCTTACCTTCAAGGTTAAATACAGAGCCTCTTTTAATTGATAATGTATGAACGGTTATATTTTCAGGTCTTAATTCGATGGCCTTATTTACCGACATTGCAAAATCGTCTACCGATTCGTCGGGTAACATTGCTATCAAGTCCATATTAATATCAAATCCGCCCTTTCTTGCCAATTCATAAGAAGAATATATATCCGTCAATGTATGTGCTCTTCCTATAAGTTTCAATGTACTTTCCTTGAATGTTTGGGGATTAACAGACACTCTTGTAACACCGTTTGCCTTCATTATGGCAATTTTCTCGGCTGTCAATGTTTCAGGTCTACCTGCTTCAACTGTAAACTCTTCGCCTTTGGCTCGAAAGGCTCTTAATATCTTATCTAATTGCTCATCGGAAATACTGGTAGGTGTACCGCCACCGACATAAATCGCACGCCTTTTTCCAAGATTCATATCGAACTGCTCCGATATATCACGAGCCACATTATCTGCATAATCGGGCAAAAATTTAGCGGAGTGCTTAACTGTATCTGCTAAAAATGAGCAGTATGCACATCTTGTAGGACATACCGGGATGTTTGCAAATGCATTATATTCACCCTCTCCCAACGAATAAATGCCCTTTTGAGTTTCAATTATATTAGATATAAGCTCAAGCTTCGGCTTACTGACTAAGTAATAATCGGATAGTACTTCTTTTGGATCGACGCCCTCATTAATAAGGTCATAATACAGCTTTGTAGGTCTTATTCCTGTAAGACTACCATATGGTAGTTCAATTCCGGTAAATGCGGATAAATACCTATAAAGGGTAATTTTACAAAAACGCTTAAAATTCCTATTCTCAATCAGCTTTGAAGGAGAATATTCCCTAACTCTACTATTTGAAAGCACTTCCTTACCGTCAAGCATTATCTTTGCATATAGATTATGCTCGTCCTGTATACATTCGATAAATAGTTCCAAACCGTTATTATCGACCGAAAGAATAGGAGAAAAGCTCCTCACAGTTTCGCAAAAATCATTCAAAAATCCGTCTATATTTGTTTTTACATTAAATCCTATATTAGTCATTTCTCGCTAAAAAATAAATTATATCTTGAGAACAGCAGTAATCACCTATCGCACGGTTCGGAAGATACGGATAGACGCCCTTACGAACGTTTTCGTGTCCCGAACAAACAGGTAACTTTTTATCGAAGGCAAGAAGCTTTTTAAGACTTGCCCTCATATCCTTAGCATCTCCTGTCGGTAAATCAACTCTACCGTAAGAACCCGATAAAAGTGTATCGCCCGAAAAAAGCACGCCATTGATGAGATAGCACATACTGTCTATACTGTGTCCCGGGGTATAAAATACCTCGACATCGAATTCGCTAAGTAAAAAATGACAATTTCCGTTAAGCTTACAGTCGGTAGTAAATTTTTCAAAGGGTACATTCATAAATCGAGCAAGATTATATCTACCCGATGTTAGCTCATCCGAATAGACCGAAGAATATATATGTACACCTTGTCTTAGTAATTCGGCTCCGCAATATGCATGATCGAAATGTCCATGAGTCAAAAGAACTCCGTCGATAACGATATCCTTACCCGATAAGTATCCTTTTAAATCGGATATATTAAATCCACAATCCACTAAAAGTGCATGCCCATTCTCGATAAGGAGATATGATGTTTGCCCTAAAACAAAACCTTTTATTGATTGAATAATCATATTTATTGACCTGCTAATTTTTCTATAATTACATTGATTGGTCCGTCAACCACCGATTCGACCTTCATATCTGCACCGAATACGCCTTGTTCAACTCGTTTTCCGTAATATTTTTCGCTAAATTCTTTACACGCATATTCAAAGAACGCTGCGGCTGTCTTGGGATCCATAGCAGAACAAAATGACGGTCTACGTGACGAAGTATCTGCATATAAAGTAAAGTTTGGTACAAATAGCGCATCGCCATGACCTTGATCAAGATTGAGGTTCATTTTACCGTTTTCGTCAGATATAATTCTAATACCTGCAATTCTGTCTAAAACATAATCGACTACCGCTTTATTATCGGTAGGTGCAAATCCTAAGTACACCAAAAAGCCGTAACCGATGCCGGCTACCTGTTCTCCTCCAATTCGTACTATCGCACTACTAACTCTTTGTATTATCGCTTTCATTACCTCACCTCCGAAACATACCTAACTACCATTTTTATCAGCGTTAAAAAACTCGAAGAATGGTAGTCGGGCTTAGCCGGTCTACATACAAGATTGAAGCCTGATGCAATTTTCACCCACCCTATCTCATATATCACACAAAAATGAACATAGAATGTATCATATGACAGCTTATATCCGTAGCTCATAAGTGCATAAAACACTTCATTCAAGTCGGATGCTTTTTTACCGCTTTGTATAAACTGATATAGCTTATTGACGGTATATTCGATAGATTCATCCTTTAGATCGAGGGACTTTAACTCCCTAACAAAGCCGAAGTGCTTTATAAGTACAAACTCAGGATCGGTATAAGTCCTTGCAAGCTCATTCAAATACTTTGCCGATATAGGACTATCTAAGAAAACTATGGATGAATAGAATCTACAATTTACAAAGCTTTCCGGACAGATAACCAGCGTATTTAACGGGTCTTTCGGAATAATTCCAACACTTGTACGGAGTACGATTCTGTCATTTTTCTCTGCACTTACCCTTGATAAAAATTGATCTGCGGTTTGTCTTGAATAAGCTATAAACAGTTTTCCAAAGGGTGTCGGGGCATTTAACTCCTTATCAATTTCAGATACACGGTAAAGAGGCTTAGTATCACCCTTACGGTCATTAACCAAACCCGTCTTCAAATACTTTGAAAACATTATAGAATTGTCTTTTACGCCCTCTATCCCTTTTAAAAAGTGGTCACTGATA
Source organism: uncultured Christensenellaceae bacterium (assembly GCA_964619685.1). GTDB lineage: Bacteria > Bacillota > Clostridia > Christensenellales > CAG-1252 > RUG14300. The sequence goes on along the minus strand of CAZUET010000021.1, from coordinate 1,639 downwards.
CCGAGTGCAAGATATTTACGATTTTTATATTCCTTTTCGGAAACCGTTCCGCATAACAGTAATTCCGCACCCACACTTACAGGAAATAGTAATTCGGACTTTGAAAAGCCTATTGCTTCTACCTCGGAATTAATCACACCCTTGATATGCTCGCTCCCGGCTAATTTAGATAGCTTGATATCGGCTGACGATACTGCAAATATCGGCTCGGGATTTCCCTCGCCTGTCGGCTCTAAAAGAGCAAACTCACGGAATAGCTTTCCTTTAAAATCCTTCTTTTCTAATAATATATCATAGCTTTGCTTTGGTATAAATAAGCTATCTGGTAAACTCTCGCATGCTCTATTTATCGCCTTAGTAAAGTCCGAAACTTTGTTCTTAGCCAAACTCATACCCGCAGCACCCTGATGTCCGCCGAACGATATCATTTGATCGGATACCTTTGATAAGCACTCAAAAATATTTACACCGTCAATACTTCGTGCAGAGCCTCTTAGGCATTCTCCTGCATCTGCAAGCAATATGGTAGGTCTATAAAATTGCTCGGTCAATTTAGATGCGATCAGTCCCAATATTCCTGTTTGCCATTCGGGATTATATAGTACAATTATCTTATTTTCCGCTAAGTATGCAGAATCAAGCATTTCCAATGCTTGATTATATCCCTTTTGAGTCAACTGCTGACGCTCGGAATTTGCCTTTTCCATGCGTTGCAACAGCTCATTGATAACAAACTCATCATTACTTGTAAAAAAACTAACCATGTCGAGATCATAACCCATTCTACCCGGTGCATTTATGCGTGGAGCAATACGGAATCCAATATCTATAGCATTTACCTTATGAAGATCGACTGACTGCAAAAGGCGTTTTATGGATAATCTATTTCTTTTTTCTATGACCTTTAATCCGTGATAAACGATACTTCTATTAACTCCGACAAGGGGAACAATATCCGCAACGGTGGCAATAGCAGCAATATCTAAGTATTGCTTAGCAACATTAGCACCTGCAAGTGCTTCAACAAGCTTATATGCAACCCCTGCACCGCATAAATCGTGGAATGGAGAATTTTCGTCTATTTTTGGATTAACGATAGTACAGTCAGGTAAAAGTTCCTGTGGCTCGTGGTGATCGGTAACGATAATATCAACACCTAAATCAATACACAATTCAACCTCTTCTACCGATGCAATTCCGCAGTCAACTGTAATAATAAGGTCGGGAAAGTAGTTTTCGATAAGTCTTTCCAAGGTATCATTATTTAAACCGTAACCCTCACTTCTCGATGGAATATAGTAAACACAGTCCGCACCTACAGAATCAAAATACAGCTTTAAAATGGATGTAGAACATATTCCGTCGCAATCATAGTCGCCAAAGATAAGAATTTTTTCTTCTCTTTCCAGCGAAAACCTTATTCTATCGACTGCCATTTCCATTTGGCTCATGATAAAAGGATCAAGAGTATTTTCGGACGGAATTAAAAAGTTTTTAATTGTAGACTCGTCCTCATACCCTCTTTTGATAAGGTATTCGATAAAAATTGGATCATACCCGGTTTTTATGGATAACTGTTTTACTTTTTCATCATTAGAATTCATACAAAAATATTATAACATAATAATTAATATATAAC